>NZ_JAVRCE010000016.1:138576-144834 GCF_034530915.1 Nostoc sp. DedQUE09 | reverse complement strand
CCCCCCAATGCATCGGGGGGATTAAGGGGGGTAATTCGACTTGTGTGTACACCGTAGGCAGAAACGGGGGGAATTATTTTGTGATCGAACTTAACTAGATACTGAATTAGCCGCCTCGGAAACCTTCTCGGCTGGTGGAAAGCCACCCATACGAATCTCAGAAGTGAAGGAAGTAATACTAAATCCACCAAAACTCTTGAGGACATTTACCCGCATTCGTAAATTGGGGCTAGCAAACCACAGGCGTTCCTCTGAGAAGATGGTTTCATCCTCTGTAGTTAGGATTAAAGCACCATCACTGTCAAATTTATAGCGGGCAGGAACTGGAGTTTTATTGGCATCAACTATTTCTCGGAGTAAACTGCCTTGGGCCGGATTATCTGCATCAGGTACCGAAACTAACACAGTTGAACCGGTGTGTTTTGCTTGATCCTTATCCATTGTGCCGTTCCAGGTAATTTTGGTAGCACAGGAAGCAGAACTAGGATTAATGTTGTAATTTTGACACCGCTTGATAACTTCTGGATGATCTAATGCCAGCGCCTCAATGATGATATCTGACTTGCTATGTTCCGATTGGTTAAAAGCCAAATGTTGACTAGTACGATGAGAAAACCATTTACCAGTACTTAACTGAAAAAACTCTTCAATATTCATGAATGAAATTACCCTGCATCAAAATGCTAAAATTCCCACTTAATTATGATTAAAAGGTAACAGGAGGCTTTAATATTAAGCTTGATTGCCTATTTCCTCAAGCTTCTTGAGGCCAATTCTGGCTGCCTCAGCAACGTTGAAATGATTGTCTTTTTCCAGGTATTTTAAAGCTGAGACACTCTTGGGAGTGGGAAGATTTCCCAAGGCTTCTGCCAAACGCTGCCTGACTAACCAATCATCTGATTGGGCGAAACGCAGAATTTTATCTACAGACTCGATATCTTTAATCTCTCCCAGTGCAGAGATTGCAGCTTGTTGCAACACTACTTCTTTGCTATCCAATGCCTGAAGAAGAACTTGACGGGCACGAGGATCTTTAATATTACCTAAAGAAACAGCTGCACTAAAACGTACTAGCCAATCAGTATCTTCATAAAATGCCCTTGAAAGCACCTCAAAGGCTCTGGCATCACCCAAATATCCTAAAGCACCAGCGGCATCAGCACGCATACCATAATCGGGGTCATTTTCGAGAATTTTTACCAAAATAGAATAACATTCTGGCGTTGGCTTGATTCCCAGAGCAAATATTGCCATCGATCGCAGTTGCAAAGATTCGTCGTCTAGTACCTTTTTAATCAAAGGTACTGCATCCTCAGCCGCAACGTGACGCAGATTAGCAAGGGCTACCATGCGATCGCGTAAATTCGGACTTTCTAACTGAGTAGAAATTTCTTGTAAGCTTAGAGCTGCCATTTAGTTCAAAGCGTTTTCTTTACTTATCTTAATTTACCCGATCTGTTCATCAGGCTGTCACCATCGTGAAGTAGGAGTTTGGCGACTTTACAAAATGGCTCAATTATGAATAAAGAATAAACAAATATTACTTACGTGAGAATATATATTGAATTTAGCAGTAATTAAGGAATAATCGATCATCTTCAAAGCTTCAGTAGCCAGTTTTTTGTTAAATGTAGATGTAGGGCGATCGCACCTTATCGCCAAAAATCGCACTTTTCTTTCAAACATAGCTTTGTGTCCACCCTCTTACGCTAAAGTTGCATAAGAACGTGCATCTAAAGCCAGGAGGAAAGAGTTGTGAAAGCAGTCTTGATGACAGCAGCTGGCAGTCCCGAAGTTCTGCAAGTACAGGATGTGCCAAACCCTGGTGTTCCTGTAGGGAATACTGAACTTTTAGTGCGTTTGGTGGCGGCTGGCATTAACCCCATTGACACTAAACTTCGTAGTCGAGGCACTTTCTACCCCGATCGCACGCCGACAATTTTAGGATGTGATGGTGCAGGTATTGTTGAAGCAGTGGGTGCTGGAGTTCAGCGTTTTCGCGCAGGTGATGAAGTATATTTTTGCTATGGTGGCTTGGGCGCACACCAAGGGAATTACGCTGAATACACCGTTGTAGATGAACGGTTTGTCGCACGTAAACCCGCCTCTATCTCCTTTGCCGAAGCAGCAGCAGCGCCTTTAGTATTAATCACCGCCTGGGAAGCGTTATATGAACGGGGACGATTAGAACCTGGGGAACGGGTTTTGATTCATGCCGGTGCTGGTGGTGTTGGCCATGTAGCAATCCAATTGGCGAAACTCAAAGGTGCTACTGTTTCCACCACAGTGGGTTCTGAGGAAAAAGCTAATTTCGTCAAAGAACTTGGTGCAGATAATGTCATTTTTTACAAACAAACAGACTTTGTGCAAGCGGTATTAGATTGGACTGGTGGCGAAGGCGTAGACTTAGCTTTTGATACCGTAGGTGGCGAAACCTTTCACAAAACCTTCCCCGCAGTGCGAGTCTATGGCGATATTGTGACCATTCTTGAACCAGATGCCAATACTGTTTGGAAAACTGCGAGAATTCGCAACCTCCGCATCGGTTTAGAATTAATGCTGACACCAGCCTTGCTAGGATTACAAGATAGTCTCCACCATCATGCAGAAATTCTCGAACAATCTGCCACCTGGATCGATGAAGGCAAATTAAAAATCCATGTGAGTCACAAATTTCCCTTAAAAGAAGCAGCTAAAGCCCACCAACTGATTGAAAATGGTTCTGTGGCAGGTAAAATTGTTCTGCTAATTAGCGACGAATTTGCATAATTTATCTTTTAAACGTAGAGGCACGCAGAGGTTAAACGCAAAGCTACACAGAGGAGTTTCTCTGCGTACCTTTGCGCTTCCCTTTGCGTTCCTCTGCGTTTTATTTCTCCTCTTCCTCCCCCTACCAGCTTCGGCAGCACAAACACAACCAGAACGCACACCCTTAACCCTAGAATTATTACAAGAACGACTACGCACGCCCACACTCCGCGAAGGAAATTTGACTGTCGATTTGCAAAAAATGGCGATCGATTTACGCCCAGAAAACGCCAACTTTCGTGATGCTTTTTACCAATTATTGCGAAAAGAACTAGGTACAAAACCTTTAGGTTTAGACCTCAGCTATGCTTTGATTCTGGGGGATTTTGTCGGCAGCGATTTAGGTTTAAGAACACCATTGTATGCAAAAGCCATTGCACCCATTTTCACCCCTACCGAACAAGAAAAACTAGAACGTTTGCGCTTCGTTTGTCTAGAGTCACTCGCAATCGCTTTACCCAACTCCAAAGATTGTCGATCGCTTCTGGGAACAGAATCAACTCCATACAGTGAAATTGCCGTCTTTCGTGGTGTCTTAACACTGGTGCAAACTCGCTTCAACGGCGAAGTGAAGTTCTCCAATACATTTTTCCTTCAGTCTGTTGATGCCCAAGGTGCAACTTTTCTCCAACCCACTAACTGGACTGAAACCAGATTTGCTCGTCCCGTTAGTTTCACCAGCGCTAACTTCCAGCAACCAAGCAATTTTCAGGGCAGTATATTTTTTGACAAAGCTAACTTTAAAAAAATTAAATTTCAGGAACTCGCTGATTTTCAAGGCAGTTTCTTTGAGAAGACCGTTAACTTCAACCAAGCAATTTTTAAACAGTTGGCTAAATTCAGTAGTGTGCAATGGCAAGGGAATGCTGATTTTTCTGATGTGTACTTTGCCAATCAAGCCCAGTTTACTAAAGCCGATTTTAATCAGTTTTTCCTTTTAACAGAAGCGACTTTTGAGCAAGCTGTAAGCTTCCGAGAAACTGAGTTTAACCAATTAGTAAATTTGCAAGGTGCAAATATTCTTAATCAAGCAGATTTTAGCGATGCGAGGTTTTCTAAAGAGGCTTGTTTAAGCGTACCCGGTTTAACTTTTAACTCTAACAAAGCGAAAATTTTAGGTAATCCCGGTGAGATTGGTCAGATGTTCTGCATCCCAACATTGCAAGGTAATCAAAACATCTTGCGGAATTTGGGGCAAAATTTCCGTCAGCAACAGCAAGTTGCCGATGCTAATGAACTGGAATACACAAAACAACGACTGCGATTAATCGAGTTTGGCCATCGTTTGACGGCTATAAATATTAATAGTGCAACTGTTGCAAGTTTGATGAATCTGGGTTTTTCTGCAACTCAAGCCCAAGCGATCGCCCAGCGTCGTCTGGTAAAATCCTTTCGCAACAGTAGTGAGTTACTCACCATTGCAGACATCGATTTAGAAAAATATACCCAACTAAGCGATCGCTTAATTGTTGGCGAAACCCTTTCTATAGTTGGGTGGTTGCTGCAAGCTTGGAGTTGGTTGGCGTTGAGTGTACTGCTGTTGTTGAGTGGCTATGGGACAAATTTTTGGTTAGTGTTTGGTGTGGGAGGATTAGCGATCGCTTATTTCGGTCTACTCTTTTGGCTAGTAGATCGCTATCGTCGGCTGCATCCCGTACCAATTATTCCCACATCCTACGAAACCATTTCGATATTAGTCAGTTTTAGCGTTTTAGTATTCTTCAGCTTACTAGCAATCTTTCGCAATGCTGAACAACCTTGGCTGACATTGGGGTGTATGTTAATAATTATTGTCCCCGTCCCAATGGCTTTATTGATCCGACTTTACAAACAAGGTCGTTATCACGACTTAATGGACGTTTCTTATTTCACAGAAGACGGCACATTTCGCCAGTTACGATTATTGATTGGACGTTTACCAGTGATACCAAGGAATCAGACATTTCGGGAACGATATATGCCTCTGTTATGCGATCGCCGTTGGAACTGGCTCAACTACTATGATTTTAGTCTCAACAATCTAGTTAAATTAGGATTTAACGACATTCGCCTGCGAGACGAACACCTACCTGGCATCGTCTCTGCACTTGCTTGGTATCAATGGAGTTTGGGTTTAATTTACATCACGCTAGTTTTGTGGACACTTTCCCGCACAATTCCGGGATTAAATTTGCTGATCTATCTGAAATAATTCCTGTACCTGAAGCTTTTTTTACTACACTTCGTAGTGGTGTTAAGCAAGTAGGCACGATAAAACTAAGGTATGTTGAGTTTTATAAAAACCTTGAAACCATTCACTTATAGTCTCTTTCCTAACCTTATACTTTGTTGCATTGGTTTATTTTTTATCACCGATTTAACTTAATATAAGGCAACGTATTGCAGTGTGTTAGAAACCGTGCTATTTATTGTTATCAGTCTGGTGGTATTACATCGGCTAAAAGTGATAGAAGCCCGGTTAAACGCAAATTAATTAAGTATCTAAAAATTTGGCAAACTTATCAAAAGATTGTTCATTGCAATATAATCTTTAAGCCAAATTTAGTTTTATTATACAAATATCTCAGTTAATTTTTGAAATCATTGTCTAAAAATATCTACAATTTTGATAAATATATCAAAATATTTTTCATTGTTATTCAAAATTAAATCATATAGATTGTAAGTGTAAGTAGCATTGATTAAAAATCGATTATCTCCACTTAAGAAAGATAATCAAATAATCTAATAGCTACTAACTAGCTTTGCTAACAAAAAGACAACAAATAAAGTCACAAAACAGACTTAATCTTTGTCTATTTTATGTTGCGATGCTAGCAAGATTTTTATCAAAACAATAAGAGGATTAATTCTAATGGCAGATAATTCAAATAATAGTGGTAGCGGTAAGCCCTCTACTAGTGGGAAAAATCCGCTTGAACAATCACCCTGGGGTCGCTTGAAAGAAGTTCTCCCTGACAAAGACCTCACCAAGCTATTTAGTAATGTTGGTCAAGGAGAAGGTGGCGGTAGCCCTATTGGTGGCGGTGCTGCTCCCGGTGGCGGTGGCAGTAATTTACCCTATGGTGGTAATCCTTTCGCTGGCGACAACTTCTGGAATATCTTTGCAGGGGGTGTCAACCCATCCGCAGGCGGTGGTAGGCCATCCACAGGCGGTGGTAGCACATCCGCAGGTGGTGGGAACTCATCCGCAGGTGGTGGAAACCCATTCGCAGGTGGTGGGAACTCATCCGCAGGCGGTGGAAACTCATCTGCAGGCGGTGGAAACCCATTCGCAGGTGGTGGGAACTCATCCGCAGGTGGTGGAAACCCATTCGCAGGCGGTGGGAACTCATCCGCAGGTGGTAGAAACCCATTCGCAGGCGGTGGGAACTCATCCGCAGGTGGTGGGAACCCATCCGCAGGTGGTGGAAACCCATTCGCAGGCGGTGGGAACTCATCCGCAGGTGG
>NZ_JAVRCE010000016.1:0-138476 GCF_034530915.1 Nostoc sp. DedQUE09 | reverse complement strand
ATCCGCAGGTGGTGGAAACCCATTCGCAGGCGGTGGGAACTCATCCGCAGGTGGTGGAAACCCATTCGCAGGCGGTGGGAACTCATCCGCAGGTGGTGGAAACCCATTCGCAGGCGGTGGGAACTCATCCGCAGGTGGTGGAAACCCATTCGCAGGCGGTGGGAACTCATCCGCAGGTGGTGGAAACCCATTTGCAGGCGGTGGGAACTCATCCGCAGGCGGTGGAAACCCATTTGCAGGTCGCGGTAGTGGCAGCGACCTTTTGACTGGTGCTGGTGGCAGTAGTAACTCATCCACAGGTGGCGGGAACCCATCCGCAGGTGGTAGTAATCAAGCTCGTGGTAGCGATCCTTTGACTGGTGCTAATAGCCAGACCTATGGTATTAGCACAAGTGAAATACCGAACGGGTTCGACTTGAGGGTTACTATTGACAACCTAGTTGACTCAAAGCTTGACAAGGAACTGGGTGGTGGAAAAACCCCATCATTTGGTGGTAGTGGACAAACCTCCCTATTTGGTGGTGGGCAAACCCTACCATTTGGTGGTGATGCACAAACCTCCCCATTTGGTGGTAGTGGACAAACCTCCCCATTTGGTGGTAGTGGACAAACCTCCCCATTTGGTGGTCAATAAATCCCCTTTGCTTAATAGAATCCTTGTGAAAATCAGCAGATAAATAGAAAAGAACAGTAATGAGTTCTTCAGTACATAGTATGCTAGTACAGCTTGGCGCAAATAAACATACCATTCGATAAAGCTCAAAAGCGTGTATTATCTGTGATGTACCTTCTGCCTTATTGTACTAGTTTGCTATTTTACGCCCTATAACTCTTTACAGGTAAGGATTTGAGAAACATTTTCTGCTAATTTGACAGTAAGATAATTAAAGCCTTTATTATTAAAGAGATTTTGGGTTTAGCAAATTCACAATTGGTATAAGAAGTACTGAAGATCCCATACCTTTTTAACTAAAAATAGGAAAATTTGTGCCAATGGAAGAGTCTGTTGTCAATCCCCTTAATGGTGGAGTTAATCCCTTAAGTGTAAGTGGCCCTAACAGCGTTAGTTCCTTTGCTGGCAATGGCAGTTTTTCTGCTGAAGGCAGCTTGTTACCGGGTGATACCAATCTGTTATTAGGTAACGGTAATAATACCATTCCAGGTGGCGGTATTAACCCGTTTGCAGGCGATGCTGGCAGTGGGCTTCAGAAATTAATATTTGATCGATTAAAGTCAATTTTAGGTGATAACTTTTTCAAGGGTATTGACAACACATTGGCAGGAGGTAGTAATCCTTTTGCAAACAGTGGTTATCCGATTCCAAATGGGGCTACTAACCCTTTGGCAGGTAACGGTAATGCAATTCCAAGTGGGGCTACTAACCCATTTGCAGGTAACGGTAATGCGATTCCAGGAGGAAGTAACCCGTTTGCAGGAGGAAGTAACCCATTTGCAGGCGGTGGAAACCCATTTGCAGGCGGTGGAAACCCATTTGCAGGCGGTGGAAACCCATTTGCAGGCGGTGGTAATGCGATCGCAGGTGCTGGAAGTCTGCTTCAACAATCGCCTTTCGATCCGTTGAAAGAAGTCCTTGGTAACAATATACCCTTTAGTAACACTGGGAATACATCTAATTCAGGTAGCCAAACCTTTAATCAGAGCAACGCACCGATTGGGAAAGGTAACAAGGATTCTGGTAGTAATAACGCAACTATTGGTAATTTTAACTCGGATTCTGGTAGTAACAGCGCAACCATTGGTAATGGGAACTGGAACTTTAATAATGACAACGCAACCATCGGTAATGGCAACTGGCTATTTGGAAAGAGTAACACAACTCTTGGTAACGGCAACTGGTATTGGGACGATGGAAGTAATAATTCAACATTAGGTAATGGTAATTGGCACTTCGGCAGTGACAACGCAACCATTGGAAACGGCAATTGGGATTTCGGTACTAATAACACAATTATTGGTAATGGTAACTGGGTTTTTACCAATGGAAATGAAATTATTGGTAATGGCAATTGGTTAACAAAGACTGACAACACAAAGATTGGAAACGTCAATAATCTCAGCAGTTTAAAGTTATCCCCATTAGGGATAAAAACTGATGTTAACAATCTGATTGACTCTCTTATAGGTAAAATAGGTCAAAATTTTCTTGGGTTTACAGGAAATTTTGATGAATCGAGTAGCCAAACGTTTAACCGCCTCATCTCTTCTAAAAGTGTTGGTAATGATACTGATATATCTAAGGATATTGAGCAACTTTTGGCATCACTCAGCCCAATTCAAGGAAATTTCATCAATTATCAGCCTGTGCAGAACCCTCAGCCCGTCCCAGAATCTGCTTCTTCAGTGCCGTTGGTAGTAATGGGAGTCGTGTGTTTGCTGTTGTCACTGTTCAAAAAACAACAACACTGTTAACGTAAATTCAATATTTTTAAGCTTATTGCGATCGCACTTGCTGTTTCTCTACCAGATTGACTTATAGCAATAGACATCTTGCAAAAATATATTTTTGCACTCTTAGGGTAAAGGGAAAGGATTTTGAGTTTCTTTACCCTTTTCCCCTTCACCTTTACCCTGACTTTTGCAATAAGTCTAATAATTAGCGAGAATTAATGCTGTCTGCACCAAGCGATTCTCATCGAGACGTTTTGCGATCGCACTACAAAGTTAAGTGAATGCATCGGCTTGCATTGTTAAGGCGGCGGCGGCCTTGTTAATGCATCGGCTTGCATTGTTAAGGCGGCGGCGGCCTTGTTAATGCATTGGCTTGTATTGTTAAGGCGGCGGCGGCCTTGTTAATGCATCGGCTTGTATTGTTAAGGCGGCGGCGGCCTTGTTAATGCATCGGCTTGCATAAGCTAATCCAATACGGTTCGGTTAAAGGGGAAAGGGGAAAGGGGAAAGGTTTTGAATACATCCTTTACCCTTTACCCGCAAACCCTTTCCCCAGACCACAAGGAAAGTGAAAAATGCTTATCCGAACCGGATTGTAAGCTAATCTACTCTTTCGCTAAGGGATTTCTAAAAAAAATATCCAATTAACTCCTGTGGGGTGGGCGTCTCGCCCGCCCAGCTTATATGGTGGGCAAGATGCCCACCCCACAATATTGGATAATTTATTTCTCGGAGTTCCCTATCTTTGTTTTAAACTGTCGCGTTTACACTTTGCATTTTTTAAATTTGGAGAAAAGCTTCAAATCCTCTCCCCGTAACCGTATCTATAATTAAAGGGGAAAATTAAGAGCTTTACAGGTTAGCTAAAAACTTCACCTTACTGTTATTTATTGTGTTGTATTGGGCACGTTAAATATAGAGTTTAGCACGTATACATATATGCCTAACCAAGATACAACACGTCGTTTGCGTCTTCAAACCATTAGTCAAGATGTTACTTCATTCCACGGTTTGCAAACTGTGAGCAACTACGATACAAGCCGTTCTAATGCCTCTGTTGCAAATATTCAGCAAGCTTATCAAGCGATGTTGGCATTGCAACAGGCTGAAACTGAGAAACTAGCTTTATACCGTGCTGCTGTTGATGCTGCTCGATTGGCAGAATGGGAATTTCACAATGCTGTATTAGCTATGAAAGAAGTTGTACGCGGACAATATGGTTCAGATAGCGATCAAGCCCAAGCGGTTGGACTAAAGAAAAAATCAAACCGCAGGCGTCCCACTCGCAAAAAGTCGGTTGCAGTTGCAAGTTAATTAACTTAACTAATCAAGTCAAGTTTAAATTAATAGTTAAGCAAGTTCGTAGTAAGGACTTTAGTCTTTATTTTCTAAACATTAAAGTCTTTACTACAAACTTTCAAAACTTATCAAGCGATCATTCTTTCTTTGATGTTATGACTGGTTCCCAGCCTGGAGGCTGGAAACCAGTCAGGGAGGCTCTGCCTCCTCTTTCTTGACCAGAGGCAGAGTCTCTCTGAATACATTCCCAGTCTTAAGACTGGGAACGAGACTAAACAATTAATAGTTAAGCAAGTTCGTAGTAAGGACTTTAGTCCTTATTTTCTAAACATTAAAGTCTTTACTACAAACTTTCAAAACTTATCAAGCGATCATTCCCTCTTCGATGTTATCTGTGCCAGTGCGAATCTCGTCGAGATTTTCCGGTAGAAATCCACCTGCTTGCATTTTCCATAATCTGTAGTAAGCGCCGCCGAGTGCCAGCAGTTTAGCATGGGAACCATCTTCGATAATCCGACCTTTGTCGAACACCAGAATTCTATCTAGATGCACGATGGTAGATAATCGATGAGCTACTACGATGACCGTTTTCCCATTCATGGCTAAGTCGAGGGTATCCTGGATCGCTTTTTCGGTAATTGAATCGAGGCTAGAGGTGGCTTCATCTAAGATCAGAATCGGCGCATCTTTGAGGATTACCCGCGCGATCACAATGCGCTGTCTCTGCCCTCCAGACAACTTGACACCACGTTCGCCCACCAGAGAATTGTAACCATCCTTACTTTGGACGATGAAATCGTGAGCATGAGCCTTTCGCGAAGCCTCCATTACTTCCTCATCGGTTGCATCCAAGCGTCCGTAACGAATATTTTCTAGCAAAGTGCGATGAAACAAAGACGGATCTTGGGGAATTAAGCTGATCTGAGCGTGTAAAGCATCCTGAGTCATGTCTCGAATATCGACCCCATCAATGATAATCTGTCCAGATTGTGGGTCGAACAAACGCAGAATCAGATTGACAAAGGTGGATTTTCCAGAGCCGGATAAGCCCACCAGTCCGACACGCTGTCCCGCTTGGATAGTGACAGAAAGGTTGTTGAAAACTTTTTTCTCTTCTGTGTAGTTGAAATTCACTCGGCGAAACTCAATCTTACCTTGAGTGATTGAGTGGGCGATCGCTTTCTCGCGATCGACTAATTCGTGGGGTTGAACAATGGTGAAAACACCATTGGCGACATTCCCAATATGTTCAAAAAATTCCAGAAAACGGCGGCTCAAATTGCGGGCTTCACTGATGATCAACAGTGATAAGCTAGTTGCTACAACGAAATCAGCAGTAGCGATCGCTCCTTGACTCCAGAGAGAAAGCGAGTAATACAGTGTGCTAATTTTCAGAATAGCTGCTGAGATAAACTGAAACCAGCGAATTCGCTCCGAGTACCAGTTGGACTCTCTCACGTGTTTGAGTTCGCGCCTTAATTGCTCGTTCAAATAGCGTCGTTCAAAACCAAAGCGAGCAAACAGTCGGCTACTAGTGAGATTTGTGACTGTATCTACAATGATGCCAGTTGTCTCACTTCTGGCGGCTGCGGCTTTCCGGGAGTAAAATCGGCAGCGAGTTGCCAGCCAAAACGAAATACTGATGAAGAGAACTGCCCATATTCCCACGAGTGCAGCCAGTGGAGGATAGGCGCGATACAGTATTGTCGTGGCGACGGAATACACAACAATTACTGGCATAAATTCAGTAATCATCATTTGCATCGTTTGGGTAACACCCAGAGAAGTTTCGCTAATCCGATGTGCTAATGCCCCAGAAAAACTGCTGCTTAAGTAGCGATGCGAATGGTGTTGCAAGTAGGCATATAGCGATCGCACAATGTGCTGTCGGTGGATGGGATGGAGAATCGTTTGCAAGAGTCCAGCCGAGCGCCCAAATACTACTTCACCCACACTTAAGCCGATGAACAACATTAAGGGTTGTTTCATGGCATCAAAAATGGGCTTGCTGTCCCCCGTTGATCGCGCCACGCCCCGGATGATCTCGCCAATAGCATAAGGCAACATGATGCCACAGGTTGCGTGTATTACCTCCAGGATTACCATTAACACATACCACCAGCGAAACTGGTTCACGAAATAGCAAATGAACCTAAATGGAGTTGATGGTAAATCTGGTGCATCAGGAGCACGTTGAAAGGATTTAGATTGTCTAGCTTTTTTCGTCATGAAAGTCAATCTCTTAGCATCATTTTAACTTTTCTACCAGATAAAAATGGACGACTAGATAAGCCGTCCGATGGCATTAGAGACTTTTAGAAGTACTCCACTAGTAGTTCGCCAAGTGAACTTGACGGGCTAAAGGGAAAGGGGGAAGGGGGAAAGGTTTTAAATCCCTTCCCCTTTTCCCTTTCCCCTTTACCCAGCCCTTACAAACGCATTTTTGGGTTGGCAGACTACTAGACCATAATTTCTTTTGGTGTGATTGCAGCATAGACATCAGGTGGGAGTAACGCTTCCTGAATGTTGATTTTCTTTGGTATTACACCCTCGTCAAAAAACAAATCTGCCACACGTTGTTGTTCTTTAATTAGTGCAGGGCTGAGTCCTCTGCGTCCTGCAAAAGTGCGACGAGACATCGCTATTTCTACCACATCTGGATCGAGCTTTTGTTCAGTAATCATCAATTTGGCAACTTCGCCTCGATTTGCCTCTGCCCATTTGTCAAGCTTATTAAGCTCTTCAATGATAATTTTTAGCAAGCCAAGATTTTCCTCGGCAAATTTTCTGTCAGCAATATAATAGCCACCAGGAGAATCTAGCCCAACAGAATCTTTAAGCACTCGAATTCGACCCATCTTTTGAGCGATCGCATAGTGCGGATCTCCTGTCATCCAAACTGGAATTTTACCTTCGATAAAAGCAGCCCGCGCTTCGATAGTCGGCAGACTTCTGATTTTAATATCTTTAAGGGTTAAGCCGATTGATTGCAACGCTCTGATAATAAAGTAGTGTGATGCCGAGCCTTTTTGAAAGTAAACTTCTTGACCTTTGATATCCTCAAACTTCTGAAGGGGAGATTCCGGCGGAACAGCAATAACACTACTTGTCCCCGTTCTTCGGTTTCTTTGTGTACCGACTACATAAACAAGTTTTGAGCCAGCCACTTGTGCAAAAATTGGTGGTGTTTCTCCCACCGATCCCACGTCAACTTTTCCCGCGGCCATCCCTTCCATCAGTTGTGGCCCTTGGACAAATTGCGCCCATTCTACCTTAATTCCCAACGGCTCCAAACGTTTTTCTAAAACTTTCCGATTTCGGAAAAGATCCCCCGCACTCTGATATCCCATGCGTAGAACTTTAGTTTTTATCCCAAGGGAACCTTCATTGGCATTAATACTGTTTGTAAAAGAAGATTGTTGGCTTTGTTCGCTACAACTTCCTAACAGATATGCCATAGAAAATCCACATAGCCCGGAAGTAGCAGAATGAAGAAAACGACGGCGTTTAATCATAGCTATTTTATCCATGAGATATTTCTGATTTGAGTCATTAGTCATTTGTCATTAGTCATTTGTCATTTCCATAATTTCTAACGAAGAGAATCTCCTCTTCGGTATTCGGCGGTTATGTCGTCTAACTTTTGTTTCAAATTGTCGTCAAGTTTTAGTTCTACCGCCTTGAGGTTGTCAGCAAGTTGTTCTGGACGGCTAGCACCAATGATCGGGGCAGTGATAATGGGATTAGATAATACCCAAGCCACTGCTAGAGTGGTGAGGGAAAATCCAGCGAGATCCGCTACCGTGCGTAAATCTTCAACAGTATTGAACTCGCGATCGCGCCAGTAGCGTTCTTGATAACGTTCTGCGGCAGCACCTAACGTAAAACGCGTACCTGATGTGGGGCCTTGAGTAAAATTGTGTTTACCTGTAAGTAGACCACCCGCCAATGGATTGTAAGAAATTACACCCAATCCTTCTTCTTTCGCCAGGGGCAATAGTTCTCGCTCAATTTCGCGGAATAACAGGTTGTAGCGGGGCTGAATTGAGATGAACTTGGTTAAATTGCGCGTCTCAGCACGACCCAAGGCGCGGGCGAGTCGGTAGGCTAAGAAGTTAGAAACCCCGATGTAGCGCACCTTACCAGCACGAACCACTGCATCCAGCGCTTCCAGAGTTTCATCAAGGGGGGTTGAAGCATCGTCGGAGTGCAATTGATATAAATCGATATAATCAGTTCCCAGTCGTCGCAGGGAAGCATCGATCGCATCCAAAATATGTTTACGCGAAGCTCCCTGATCCCAAGGTGCAGGGCCAACTCGACCAACGCACTTGGTAGCTAAGATAAAATATTCGCGTTTGCCTTTGAGCCAGCGCCCAACGATTTCTTCAGTGCGTCCAGCAGTAGCAAGCCCACCACCGAGGGGATAAACGTCGGCTGTATCTAAAAAGTTAATACCGCCATCGGCGGCGGTGTCGAGGATTTGCCTGGAAGTTTCTTCGTCGGTCTGCAAACCAAAGGTCATAGTGCCGAGACAAAGACGCGAAACGGTCAATCCAGTTTTACCGAGATTGGTAGTTGGTAAGGTCATAAAAATGTTGTTGATTGAGAAAGTTTTGAAATTTTTAAATAGAATGCAATGCGATCGCAAAACTAAAACCTTATAAGACACATCGATTAAGCCATAATTAGCCCGATGTCGATATTTTTAAGGTGTGAACCAATTTAACCAACCTTCCCAGTTTTGGACGATCGCAGCAAATTCTGCATAACCATCTGCTTTTGGGTGAGCGCCATCATTAGCTTTTGCTTCTGCTAGCCAGATTGGTGACTTCACCAAACTAGAAAACACATCAAGATACGGAACATCTAGTTCATTACAAACCAACGCGAATTTCTCTGACAGATTTGCAAGAATTTGATTTCTTTTTTCTTGATCGACATCACCACAGGGTGGCGGACTAACCATCAAAATCGGATAGAGTTGCTTTGCTTGGCTTAAGATACTGCGAGCATTTGCGATCGACTCTGAAAGTTCGATTCCTTGCTGTTTACCCGCCCATCCTGAATCGTTTGCCCCAAAGGAAAACACTACTCGACCATCGGATTCTTTTGGGAGACGATAAGAGACTTCCGAGTACCAACGTTGTTTGAGATACCGACTAGTTTCTGCCCGCACGCCCAAGTTGTAATGGGTGATAGCGTATCCTCTTGACTCAGCATTGCGGCACACTCTACCTGTCCAACCCAGAAACTCTGGATCGCCTGTGCCATTGACAAAGGATTCACCAATAAAACAAATTCTGATTTCTTTGCGAGAATCTGACATAATTCAACTTAATTTTGCCGAAAAAGCTCGGTTTTGCTTTGAGAAGAAGCATTATGTTCATGATTCTAGAAGATATTAATATATTGTTATGTTAGGAAGGCAGGACGCTGCCTACCCCACTGAATATTGCAAGTTAGTTTTTGAACATTTCACCTCAAGCAACTACAGAAATTTCACGCCGATTCTGGGAAATTAGCCACTGTTGTAACTTCGGATCGCCGTATACTTCATCTGCAATAAAATGATCGCCTTCCGGTAGCACCGTCAAATCAACTTTCCCCCCGACTTTGCGTAAGCGCTCAACAAAATTCTCTGTATCCTCAATCGGCAGATTTTTATCCTGTCCACCTTGGAATATCTGAACGGGAATGTTTTTGAGTGCAGCTAGTTCGCTTTCTGCTAATGTTTTCGGTACACGTCCAGACACAGGTACTAAACCTGCGAAGCGATCGGGATGTAAAGCAGCGATATGCCAGATACCCGCCGAGCCTAAGCTGAACCCAGCCAATATCACCCGCGCTGGATCGACGGGTTGGGAAACAATCAGTTCATCAAGCAAAGTAAGCACATCATCTGCTCGATCTGCCCAAGTCTGTTCGGCCAGAATTTGGGGTGCAGCAAAGACATAAGGTAACGAGTCGGATAAATCCACGAAACGAGGTAAACCCCATTTCAATAGCACATTCAAATCCGTCCCGCGATCGCGTCCTCCGTGCAGAAAAAGTACTAAGGGCGCAGGTTTGTTGGCATTGTCAGAAACAGGCGAGAAAAGATAAGGCAAGGAACCATTGTTGGTGTCGTGAGAGCGTTGTTCAACAGGCATTGTTGTGACTCCTAATTTGATTTGGGGATTGGGCAGAGGGGCAGGGGGGCAGGGGGGCAGGGGGGCAGGGGAGCAGAGGAGCAGGGGGGCAGAGGGGCAGAGGGGCAGAGGAGCAGAGGGGCAGGGGGGCAGAGGAGAAAAACATTACTGCAACTTCTCTTCTGCTCCCTCATCTCGCCTTTTACCCTACTCAGTGCTAAGTCTTAAGTCCTGAGTGAATTAAGAAGTACTTAGCACGGGCTAAACACCCCGCTACCGCTAACGAAACTCAGCACTCAGCACTCAGCACTCAGCACTCTTTATGCCACTACTAGGCTCTTGTCCACTTGTTTAAATTCGGTGTTACTTACCTTGGATTCGATCGCTGTACCCTTGAAGAAATCGGGGTTAGCTTGGGTGTAAAACTTGTAGGGATTAGCGAATACATAGGATTTGAAGTCGGCTTCGGAAATAACGCCTTCTTGAACCAAATCCCAGCTTTCAGCCAAGGGGGAAGTTAAGTCTGGCACATCCCAGTGACCAACATCGGAGGAATAGATGGCGTTGATTTTGACTCCCAAGGGATTGGCTTTGTCATTAAATGCCGTAGCGATCGTGCGATCGTCGGACTCGGAACCAAAGAAGAAACTATTCACCCAGCGATCGCGGATGTCTTCAATTGTTTCAATACCTGCGGCGGCAAAATCATCTAATTCGCTACCAATCGGCGCACGGCTATGACGGCTGAATGAAGCTCCCAGTACAGTCTTGGTCAATTCATCCTTATCGAGGGAATACCCTTGAGCAACTTCTGCACCGTAGCGCTCAAATATTTCAAACAACTCATCGGCATTTGTCAACGCTGGATTGTAGTTTTCCAGTGCCTTGATATTGCGCTTCAAGAACCGATCTACCAAATGAATGTAGACACGCGCACCCCAATCTGCGCCACCTTCCAGCATCGCTACACGCAACTGCGGAAAACGCTTGGTAACACCGCCGAAGAACAGCGCTTTTGCAAATGCTTCCGAACCATCGGCGAAGTGACCGATATGGTTGTTCATGTAATTACTGATGGAAGAGCGGCCAGTCCAACCCTGGCTGCCGTAATGGGTGGTGACGGGTACGCCAAGTTCCACGACCTTGGCCCAGAAAGGATCGTAGTCGTATTCACTATCTAGTCCGTAAAAGTCGATATAAGAAGCGTACTTGGCGATTTCGGGGAATTTATCAGCTGGATATTTATCAGCGATCGCTTTGATTGGCCGTTTCACCCCGCCAGTGATATTAATCACTTTTAAGCCCAGTGTTTTCACAGCGAACTCTAGCTCCTCAATGCCTTCTTGGGGAGTAGTTAATGGGATACCAGCTACCGGTGTCAAGCGATCGCTATATTTCCGGTAAATATCAGCATGATAGTGATTGACCGCGCGTTGCAGTGCTTGACGATTCTCTGGGCTAGCTCCAGCTGGTGCTAAGACATTATTGGGAAATAGCACCGAATAGTCCGATCCCTGTTCCGCCTGACGCTCATAAAGCAATCCGGGGAGAGTATAAGTGGCGAGATCCAATGTATTTTTGGTAACTCTAGCCCACCAAGGCGATCGGATTGTGCGGTTATATTGACGTTCTTCAGGAGTTTGTTGATACCAGTCTTTACCATTGCTCTTAGAGTTAAGACGGGAAGCTTCCGTCTTACGTAACTCATCTACAAGTTTCACACCGCCGTACTTAGCGATATAATCCTCAAAAGCTGGCGTGAAATCATTGGTGTGAACGTCGGTGTCGATTACTGGATAATCAAGAGTTGCTCTGATTGCAGCAGAGCGTGAGGTCTTCAATCGGCTATATTCAGTCATGTTTTTTTCCTTGCCTACGGCACAAAAATTACAGAGTTTTTCAGCATCAATGGTGCTATTGACAAATAAATTTCCTGTAGAGACGGCGATTTATCGCGTCTCCCTACAATTTTCTGTAAGGCGGCGATCTACAGAAAGTACGGTTTAAAAGGTATGGCATAAGCATCCGTGAAAAATTCATTTACGCCACCACCAGGTTCTTATCCACTTTTTTGGCAGTAAAACCATTGCCCGGTCGAGGCAATCCCAGATTTTCACGCAAAGTACTGCCCTCATATTCGGTACGGAACAGTCCGCGTTTCTGCAAGATGGGGATGACCAAATTAACGAAGTCGTCCAACCCTGTAGGTAGGATTGGCGGCATAATATTGAAGCCGTCTGCCGCACCGTTGATAAACCATTCTTCTAACTGATCAGCAATACTTTCGGGACTACCAATTATGGTGCGATGACCCCGCGCCGTAGCGACAGAGAGATATAACTGGCGCAGCGTGAGATTGCCACGATTTACGAGATCCGTCAGCAACTTCAGGCGGCTCTTACCACCGTTGGTATCACTGGGCAAAGGTGGGGCGAGATCGTCGAGTGAATAGCCGGATAAATCGATGCCCTTATAACGCGTTTCCAGTAAACCCCATGCTACCGATGGGTGAATTAGCGATTGCAGGAATTCGTATTTTTCTTGAGCTTCTTCTTCAGTGCGGCCAATCACCGGGAACACACCCGGCATGATTTTCAAATCGTCCAGTTGGCGGCCATATTTAGCCAACCGACCTTTCACATCAGCATAAAATTCCTGTCCGTCTTCCAGCGTTTGGTTAGCAGTAAAAATAACTTCAGCAGTTTTTGCCGCCAGTTCACGGCCGACTTCTGAAGCACCAGCCTGCACAATCACCGGATAACCTTGAGGCGGACGACCGACATTCAAAGGGCCTTTGACAGAAAAATGTTTGCCTTTGTAGTTGAGTGTATGCAGTTTATCTGGGTCGAAATAGACACCAGATTCTTTGTCTCGGATGAAAGCATCATCTTCCCAGCTATCCCACAGACCTTTCACTACTTCCACAAACTCTTCGGCGCGTTCATAGCGCTGGCTATGCTCTAAATGCTCATCACGACCGAAATTACCTGCGGCATTCTCATTACCTGTGGTGACTACATTCCACGCTGCTCTACCGTTACTCAGATAGTCTAGCGAGGCAAACTTACGTGCAAGTGTGTAGGGTTCTTCATAAGTGGTTGAAGCGGTAGCAACAAAGCCAATGTGTTTGGTTAATGGGGCCAGTGCAGAAAATAGTGTCACTGGCTCAAACTTAGCTAATTTACCGTTGCGCTTTAGCACCTCTGGTTCACTATTGTCTTGTAGGCTGGGGCTATCGGCCAGGAAAACTGCATCGAACAAGCCGCGTTCGGCGGTTTGGGTAATTTCCTTGTAATGCTCGAAATTTAGCCCAGCATCTGCTTGTGAATCGGGGTGACGCCAAGCCGCGATGTGGTGGCCGGTGGCTTGAACGAATGCGCCTAAACGAAGCTTGCGTGTTGTGCTCATATCTTTTTTTACAGTGCGATAGTTAATTGCTTTTCATGTGTGCTGAAGCACGGTGCAGATATGAAAAGTCATTTACGCCAACACCAATCTTTCATCTAGTTGTTTAGCAGCAAAACGATTGGCCGGACGACGCAATCCCAGGTTTTCGCGCAAGGTACTGCCTTCGTATTCGGTACGGAACAGTCCCCGTTTTTGGAGGACAGGAACGACTAGATTAACGAATTCATCCAATCCTGTGGGAAGGATTGGCGGCATGATATTAAAGCCATCGGCTGCACCGTTGTTGAACCATTCTTCTAACTGGTCGGCAATGGTTTCGGGAGTACCAAGTATGGTGCGATGACCCCGTGCAGTAGCAAGAGAGAGATACAGTTGGCGGAGTGTGAGAGTTCCACGAGTAGCCAAATCTCTGACTAGTTTGAGACGACTTTTGTTAGTGTTGGTGTCGCTGGGTAGTTCGGGAGCTACATCATCTAAAGAATATTTCGACAAATCCACACCCTTGTAATAGTTCTTTAAAATTCCCCAGGCGACATCGGGATGGATTAACGATTGCAAGAATTCGTACTTCTCTTGAGCTTCTGCTTCGGTACGGCCAATGATTGGGAAAGCACCAGGCATGATTTTGAGATCGTCTGGCGATCGCCCATATTGTGCTAGCCTACCTTTGACATCAGCATAAAACTCTTGGGCATCGGCTAGGGTTTGATTGGCGGTGAAAATCACCTCGGCAGTCTGTGCAGCCAAGTCCCGTCCCGATTCGGAGGCTCCAGCCTGAACAATCACCGGATAACCTTGGGGCGGACGACCAACGTTTAAAGGGCCTTTTACAGAAAAATATTTGCCCTTGTGGTTCAATGTATGCAGTTTATCCGGGTCGAAATAGACACCAGACTCTTTGTCACGGATGAAAGCATCGTCTTCCCAACTATCCCATAGACCTTTCACCACTTCCACAAACTCTTCAGCTCGTTCATAACGCTGGCTGTGTTCCGGGTGATGCTCAAGTCCAAAATTACGTGCAGCATTCTCATTGCCTGTAGTGACTACATTCCACCCAGCCCGGCCCTTACTCAAGTAGTCTAGGGAAGCAAACTTACGTGCCAAGGTGTAGGGTTCTTCATAAGTAGTCGAGGCGGTGGAAATGAAGCCAATGTTTTGGGTTACAGAGGATAAGGCCGAGAAGAGGGTGACAGGCTCAAAATGGGCAATTTTACCATTGCGATGCTGAGTTTCTGGAGCGCCGCCCCAAACTCCTGGACTATCTGCCAAGAAAACTGCATCGAATAAGCCGCGTTCGGCGGTTTGGGTAATTTCCTTGTAATGCTCGAAATTCAGTCCAGCATCTGCTTGTGAATCGGGGTGTCGCCAAGCAGAGACATGGTGTCCAGTAGCTTGAATGAATGCACCTAAACGAAACTTGCGTGTTGTACTCATATATTTTTCTTTTCTTATAGTGCGTTAGCGTACCCCTGCGGGGAAGCAAGCTACGCGGAGCGTCTCGTAGAGAAGCTTAGGGTCGGTATCGCTGATTTGCGCTACGCCAGTTATGATTACTGCTGCTACGAAAGGTTGGCAATTCCTAACTGCTCAAATGCATTACACATTTTGGTCAAACCCACATTATTAAGTGGCAAGTGCTTATGAAAAGACGACAGCATCATGGTTTTAACCACTGATATACGTCCAAAAAATCCTCCGATGGCATATCGATAAAATCTTTTCCCTGTAAAACTTTGAGGTATTGGTGTCAGCCATTCAAGCATTCACCTCTTGCTAGACACTGAATGTCGTCATGCAAAGATTTTCTAGTAACTCGCCGTTCAGTTACCTACTAATTGCTCAAAAATCAAATAACCTAACTGTAAGTCAGGTTAATCCCACAGCAGAATTAGGAATGCTGCTGCTTGGCGCTCTAACTACCATAAATTTATCTAGTAATTTTACCCACCAGATAGAGCCTACACAATAAATACAAAAAAAGATGTGTTGGAAATCACAATAATATGGAGAACTAATTATTAGTTTTTCGAATATTAAGTATTACAAACTAATTATTTACTGAGTATATAGTTATTTATGGTACTGAAAGCTTATTACACAGTTCTCTAGGTTCCTTCGACCGAATGACACTAAGTTAAGATATAGCCCTAGCCCTGACTGCTTCCCAGGCTCGAGGCTGGGAATCCATCCTGGGAGGCTCTGCCTCCAGTGGCTACGATTGGATAATTAGAATTCAGCACAGACAGAACTCTTAAATTTTAAAATCTACTTGCATGGGAGCGAAATATGCATGAGGGCAAACTACTTGAGCCTGTTTCCAAAATTGTTAGACCAAAGCTAGTAGTGTACCAACCCAAAATTGCTACGTAGAGGTAAGCAAGGGAGCAGGGGAGCAGGGGAGCAGGGGAGAGATTGTATAAGTTCTTTCCCCTCTGCCTCTCTGCCCCTCCGCTCCTCTGCTGACCACAACGCAAAGTTTCCTTGGCAGACTACTAGCTAAACCGACGAGCCAGATGCTTGGAGAGAATGCTGGAAAAATTAAGATGTTTCTAGACTTGTCCTTGTCAAGATTGGTCTGTGATTGATTTCTTTGTACAAGCACTACTGGCTGATTCTATTAATTATCAGTTTTGCCCGTCTCTATTTCCTAACTATTTGACCTAAATCCTTACAAAACTTTTTGGTTTACTTACTTTAGACGTATTTACTAAACAAGAATATGAACAGCAAATCTTAATAAGTTTTAATAGAAAATAATCCGGAAGAAATAGATTTAACCCCAAAGCTACGTGTTACATTTAACCTGTTGTTAACCTATCGCTTGATTGAGCTATTGGGTAATCGAGGAAATGGCTAAAAGTATCAGTAATCACGAAAAATTAAATCCGTGGGGTAAAATCTCATCTGACTTAATCTCTACACAACAAAGTAATAAAGCTAATCATAATACAACTAAAGCGATGGCAGAGTCAACGGAGTCACAGCCTTCAGCTGGCTTGCAAATAGTTCATTTAACTGCTGGGCGCGTGCGACTCCGGACTACTGACAGTAGTCTTAACTCGATATTAAACAACATAGCCCAAGATTTACGCTCCATAGAAGGAGTGAGGGAAGTTAGCGTAAATGAGCAAACGGGTAGTTTGGTAGTTAATTTTGATGAAGATAAGCTCTCTTTACCGCAAATTTTAGCGCTAAAATCCGATCTTGATATCCAACTGCCCCAGGCTTCGTCTGATTCACCTAGCAAGACCGATCCCTTTGCAGCTTGGAAATCGCCTTCATTTTGGAAAGAGCAAGGTATTTCCTTAATTCCGATGATGACAGGCTTGGCGGTAACAGGAGGGTTAGGAATTCATGGCTGGGTATCGATTCCAGTTTACATGATTGCGGCGGATGCAACTCGTGGTGTAATTGGTTATCTAGGCTCTCAAGTTTCGACATCAGAAAACAGCAAAAATTCTCATACCAGTTCTGCGATAAAAAACGATATAAAATCTGAGTCGGCACTATCAAAAGAAAAGTGCAAATCTACTATTCAACAAGAAAAGTCAACAAATGTTGATAAGACTAGTGAGGTAGTAGCACCTGCAAAGATTGACTACAGCGTAGTTCATCAAATTCCCGGACGTATTCGGTTGAATGTGCCGAAAATCGCTGAAAATCGAGCCTATGGGCGGCGACTTGAGAGAATAGTGAAAACCGATGCTCAAGTTACAAGCGTGCGTGTGAATTTTGATGCAGCATCGATCGCGATCGCTTATCAGTCTCATGATATTCCATTATCTTATTGGGTGAGTCTGATGGAATTAGCGTTGGAGATAAACCCACCAACAGTAGGGATAACAACGGCGAAACAACCCCTAGAAGTTAGTCAGACTCCTGAAATTACAGACGCAACAACGACAAATCATACTACTCAAGTTAGTCAGACTCCTGAAATTACAGACGCAACAACGGCAAATCATACTATTCAAGTTACTCAGACGGCTGAAGTTAGAGACGCAACAACAGCAAACCAAACAACTCTAGAGTTATCTAGTCCGTGGACTAACTTAAAATCGCCTGCGATGTCATTGTCATTAGGTATGATGGCGAACTTACCCTTGGGAACTTAAATATACAGTTTCAAATTGCGGAATACTGGAGGGCAATTATGACTGGTTTAAATTTAGAGACGGCAGTAAATTTAGACAAGAAACAAGAGCAAACAGTCACAGACGAGACTAATTGTCCAGTAACGCCGCCTTCAAGGGTAGCATATAGCATTATTTGTGCATTTCCCGGACAAGTGGCGTTTTGCATACCTCAAATTAGCGAAGATCCAAAATATGTGCAACGTCTTCTTGCCTTGCTTGCTAATGAGCCTTTGGTAATAAATCAGCAAGTCAATACTAATAGGGTGGGGTCAATTACCATTACCTATAAATCTGATGTAAAGTCAGATATTGACATGCGATCGCACTTGGCTAATTTGATTCAGTTTGCTGCTAATCCAGAAGTGGTACCAGGAAGTGCAAACCAATTCAAACCATACTCAACTGCGGTGACGACAATAGAAGACAGGCAGGATAAAAAGCCAAAAAGAGAAGCCCAGAAGCAGAAATCAGCAACATTCTCTTTAACTTCTGCGGATGCGTCAGTCTCTAAAACTAAAAACAATTTGGTATCCTCAAATTCTGTAATTCAACAACCAAAAAAACCTGCAAAAGTTGCTTATAGCATTGCTCATGCAATTCCCGGAAGGATACGGTTTCGTGTGCCTCGAATTGCCTGCGATCCAAAATATGTCCAACGGTTAGAGACATTACTCAAATCAGATTCTACAGTTACAAGTGAGCGAGTCAATAGCGCTGCGAGATCGGTTGTCATTACCTATAAAACTGGAATGATGCAGAATTCTCAGAAGCGAGTGCAAAGCTTTTTGTCAGCAGCAATATCTCATCTAGCCAATCTAATTGAATCTGCCAATGATCCCGCCACAGCAATAAGTTAGCTAACTAATCTAGCAAATTACAAATAACCAAACTGTTGATAGCTAATCAATCTCGCAGGATTGGTGGCTAATTTGCTCTCTTTACTAAGGTAAAGAACCGATTTTCATCGAAGTGTAACAATATTTGGATCAAAGAAAAGTAAATGGCAAAAGTAGCACTGGAACTACCATCACCTCCCAAATCTCAATTCACTGTGTTGGAAGGAAATGGAAAAGTTTCTTTAATTGACACTAATGGACACTCTAAAAGAGAGTTGCCTAACGTTACATACAGCCTTGTCCACACAACACCCGGAAGACTGCGGTTTCGCGTACCTCGCTTACGCTGTGATGCAGATTATGCCAAACGTCTTGAAGTGTTGTTGTCAGCAGATGCGCTGGTGAAGAATGTCCGTGTCAAGCCTGCGGCAATGTCAGTTGCAGTTACTTATAAATCTGATAAAGTTTCTGATGCGAAGATGCGATCGCACCTTCACGATTTGATTCAGGCTGCAAGTGAAGTAGTCGTTCTCAAAAATACATCTTTATCAGAAACCGAAAAAGAGCCATCTTGGCCAGGTTTACAACTCTCTGCCGTTGCAACTACTTTAGCAGTACTAGGAGGGCCGTTAGGATTACCAATCCCGCCTTTGATAGTGGTGCTTCCCATCGCCATTGCTACACTTCCCGTTATCCAACGAGCCTGGGAAGGTATTAGTGTAGACCGAAAATTGAATATTGACTTTTTGGATTTGATGGCGATCGCTATTACTACCTTCCAAGGGCAATTTCTCACACCATCGCTAATGCTGAGTTTAATTGAAGTAGGCGAAAATATCCGCGATCGCACGGCTCGTTCTTCTGCTCAACAAACTCTAGATTTACTTAGTTCTCTAGGGCAATTTGTCTGGGTGGAACGCAATGGCGACAAGCAACAAATTCCCATTCAAGATGTGCAACGTGGGGATACAGTGATTGTTTACCCTGGCGAACAAGTGCCGGTTGATGGCAGCATTTTGCGAGGTAAAGCCCTCCTAGATGAGCAGAAACTAACTGGCGAGTCGATGCCAGTGCTGAAGAAAAAAGGACAACCAGTTTTCGCTTCAACATTGGTACGAGAAGGACGAATTTATATTGTTGCAGAATGGATAGGGAACGATACGCGCGCCGGACAGAGCATTAAATTAATGCAAGAAGCGCCTGTCCACGATACGCGGATGGAGAATTATGCAACGAAATTTGCTCAAAAAGCTGTTGTGCCAACTTTGCTACTTGGTGGGGCAGTATTTGCCGCAACCCGCAACCCTTCAAGAGCAGCCAGCGTTTTAACTTTAGACTTTGCTACAGGGATTCGAGTCTCCGTCCCCACAACAGTTTTAGCAGCATTAACTTATGCTGCACGGCGGGGTATTCTCATCCGGAGCGGACGGGCGTTAGAACAATTAGCAGAAGTTGATACCATAGTTTTTGATAAAACGGGGACTCTGACTAAGGGAGAAGTCGATGTTGTCAGTGTGGAAAGTCTTAATCCAGCAACCTCAAGATTGCGAGTGTTGGAATTAGCCGCCGCCGCCGAACAACGTTTAACTCATCCAGTAGCAGAAGCAATTATTCGCTATGCCCAAGCAGAGCAAGTGGAAATTTTGCCGCGTAGCAAGTGGGACTATCAATTAGGTTTGGGCGTGCAAGCTCAGATTGATGGAGAGACAGTTTACGTCGGGAGCGATCGCTTTTTGCGTACCAGTGGCGTTGACATGGAAGCATTAAATGGCCACCAAAAATCTCCAAATTCAGCGATTTATGTAGCCAGCAACGGTCAACTTCAAGGTATTATTAAATATAGTGATCTTCTCCGTCCCGAAAGCCGCGAAGTCATCACAGCACTTTCGACGGTCGAAGGTGTAGAGATTCACATGCTAACCGGCGATAATAAGCGAACTGCTACAGCCGTTGCTGCTGAACTTGGTATTTTGCCAACGCATACTCACGCAGAAGCTTTTCCAGAACAAAAAGCAACAGTTGTCCGCCAACTGCACGAACAAGGTAAGACGGTTGCATTTGTAGGCGATGGGATCAACGATTCGCCAGCTTTAGCCTACGCCGATGTTTCCGTATCCTTTGCCAACGGTTCTGAGATAGCCCGCGAGACAGCAGACTTAGTGTTGATGCAGAATGACTTGCATGGTTTATTAGAAGCGATCGCGATCGCTCGTCAAGCCAAGCAATTGATTCGGCAAAACACAGCACTTGTTGCCTTTCCTAATTTAGCAGCAATGGCGATCGCCGTTTTCTTTGGCCTTAACCCCTTAGCTGCAACAGTAGTCAACAATGGCTCAACCGTAGTTGCCGGAGTCAACGGTTTGCGTCCAATTCTTAAAAATCGTCAACATAAAGCTCTACCATCGGCAAGATGATGCAACTATGTCGCCAAGAGTATCTTAAAAAGCTTTCCAAGGTTTCTTAATTAATAGGAGAAAATTGAACATGGCACCTAAAATTAGTGATTTTGTTGAAGATGCAGGCGCTCCCGGTATCATAGCCGGAATTGGTGCAGTCCTCTTAGCACCCGTTCTTCTGCCCATTGTCGCTGGAGTTGGTAAACCCTTAGTCAAATCAGTCATCAAAGGCGGAATTGGTCTTTATGAAAGAAGCAAAGGAACCATTGCAGAAATGGGCGAAACCTGGGAAGACATGGTAGCCGAAGCCAGAGCCGAACTTGCTGAAGAAAAAGAAACCCCCGTATTTGAAGCGTCTGCCACCAATGCGGATAATGTCGCCGATAATGGTGCATAATTTCATCTGCCCATTAGCAAGTTAAATTCTTTGCCATAGGCAACTTCCAATTACCAAAATAAAAGAACCCCACCCCCAACCCCTCCCCGCAGGCGGGGAGGGGAGACAAAGCACAGCTTTGGCGGGGTGGGGTTCTCCGGGTTTAATAAGTAATCAAGCAGACATATTATTCCTTAATTTTGCACTCATTCCTGTAAATAACAAACCCACAACAAAAAATCCACTATCACACAAGTAAAAAAGGTGGTTGCATGTTGACAAATGGTCATAGCACTTACAATAAAATGCCAAAAATTATAGACAAACCCACTTTTAAAACACCACCAAAACCAATATCTACAAAAGTTGTTAGTTCGACTCCCGGAAGATTACGGTTAAGACTGGCTCATTCCCATCGTCAACCAGAAAAAATGCAAAGCATCGCCAATACTTTGTCAGAAAATTCTCACATTAATCAAGTTAAGACAAATGTCCATCATGGAAGTATTGTTATCAATCACGATGGTAAAGATGGCAGTTTAGAAAATGTGCTGGCGACACTTAAAGATTTAGGAATAATTTTTGCCGATGTTTCCGAGGGTAACACCGAGGCGGCAGCAGGAGTATCATCTGCGGTTGTTGACTTAAACCAGCGTGTCAAACAGTCAACAGATGGTGCTTTCGATCTGCGGATTCTTTTCCCTTTAGGATTAGCTAGTCTTTCGCTGCGACAACTACTTAATAAAGGATTGCAGTTAGAAGTTATTCCTTGGTATGTTTTAGCATGGTATGCTTTTGATAGCTTTATTAAATTGCACGGAACTAGCCACAAACAATCATCAAACGAGTAACTAAAAAGCTTAATTAATCTGCCAAATCTTGATGGTTTTGTCAGAACTACCACTAGCAAGAAATTGACCATCGGAGCTAATAGCAATAGAGTTTACTGCCCCTACATGTTCTGTAATAGTTTGCAGTAACTCTCCCGTCAGCAAATGCCAAATTTTGATGGTTTTGTCTGCACTACCGCTAAAGAGAATTTCTCCATCAGGACTAACAGCTAAGGATCTTACCTCTTCTAAATGTCCAGTTAAAGTTTGTAGCACTTTACCTGTAGCTAAATGCCAAATTTTGATAGTTTTGTCTGTGCTAGCGCTAAAGAGAATTTCGCCATCAGGACTGATGATTACTGATTTCACCCCACCTAAATGTCCGTTGAGGGTGCGTAATGGATCTCCCGTGCGTGGATTCCACAACCTAATTTTATTGTCAGAACTACCACTAGCAAGAATTGTACCATCAGGACTGATAGCAGCAGAATTAACTGCTGATGAATGCCAAAGGGTACAAATGCGTTGGCATAGCCCGCCGGAGGCATCGCCTTTATGCAAATTCCAAATTTTGATTTTATTACTGCCACTGGCAAGAATTTGTCCATCAGGACTAATGGCGATGCAGTTAACCGGTTTTTGATGTCCTAACAGAGTGTGGATTAATTTGCCAGAATTGAGGTTGTATACTCGCACATTACTTTTGGGATGTTGGCAACTACCAACAGCGAGATAATGTTCATCAGGACTAATCGCAATAGAGGAAATTTCGCCTAAATCTTTTACGAGGGTGCGAATAAGTTTGCCGCTTTTAAGATTCCATACCTTGATGGTTTTATCTGCACACCCGGTAACTAAACTCTCAGAATCAGGACTAATGACAACAGATGTTACTTTTTCTGAATGTCCAGTTAGGGTATGGCTGAGAACGATATGTTGTAGCGTTACTTGGTGTTTGAGGTTGGCGACGCAATTCAAAATTTCCTCAACATCAGCAAGACTCTGACTATCACCCACCGCGACAAAATATTCTCTTAACTTTTTCACATATTCTTCATCTTCGACACTGACGGCTAATTGCATTGCCTGAAGCGGGTTAGTAGAATCCTGTAGTGATATTTGGCGTAGTTGTAACCATGTATTCACAGAATAATCAAGCTGTTCATTTGCCCAAGAGCGTAGTTTACCACCGTAGGCATCGCTTAAATGAGATAAACTCTGGGCTAATTGCAAAGCCAATTCTGGAATCCAGTAACAACGCTCATTTTCTAGAGCTTGGTAAACTTGCTTATAACCGGAGGCGATAATCTGTACTGATTGTAAATCAAAAGTATCTGACAGCAAACTCGGCAGCAACTCTGGTAGTAGCGGAGCTACACCATGATTAACCAGGTGGTAAACATCCGCTACCCAACCTGCAACCAAACAGTGATAAGTAATCAAAACCTGGCAAAGGTTTTCAAAGTCTTGACGGTTAACTTGATATTGTAAAGATAACTTACTAATATCAATTCCTTTTTGATTCCATTTTTCTACCTTTTCTAAAATTGCCAAATTAACAACATTGTCTTTTCCAATCTGATTAATTTCCTCTAAGTCTTCTCCCAATGCCAAGAGTTCATCTCTGATTTTTTTCCATTCTAACGCTCGTCTTTTAGCAGACTCTTCCAAAATTTCTCGATAAGGTAAACGAGCAATTGTTTTATAATAATAATTACCTTGTCCCAAACCCCAGTAGGCAATCCGAAAATTTAAATAATCTCCATCTTTTTCTGACTCTAAAATCAAAGTTGGCTCTGTTTTCAACATTCCAAACAGAGCCTTAATACTTGATTCACTGTGAAAACGCTTACTATCCCAAGCTCCTGCCAATAATTCTGTTGGTCTAACTTGACTGTGTAAAGAGTAATGCTTGTTGAGAAAATCTCGTAATCCTTCAGCCAACATTAACTCAATTTGGGAAATTCTTTCATCTCTATTATCGTCAAAGTGGTCAAAATGTACTTGAGGAGGAGCGATAAAAATTTTCAGTGGAGTGCGTTCATAATTGGTGTGGTCTAAAATTTGTGAAGGGTACAATCTTAAAGGCCAGCTATCAAGAATTTTATTGACTTCTGGCAACTTGAGGGCTGTTTCTCGCTCTTGGGCGGCTATTCTTAGTTGCGTTTGGTGATTCTCGGCTACTAATTGCTGTTGGAAAATTTTTTCTTGTTCAAAGTCTTCAATATAACTGCTTTTTTTATTTGAAGGATTTAGAGCTTTGATTAATTCAGGAATTGCTTCAATCGCTTCATATTTGCTCAGAGCTAAATCTTGACTTCTCTTTTGTACTAGCTCTGCAACAACAGGTGCAAACTCTAGTACTAATTGAATTAGTAAACTTAACCCTTGCTGCATAAACACATACCTAGAAACTAAAGAAAATAAACAAGCAACGCTTGCATGAAATCAGGGCAATACTGCCAGCCAGTAAATTCATATATACTCTTCATTTTACTATTTGGGAATATAGTAACTCAACTATTGCAAGTTAAAAACTTGACATTTTAAGCCGAATATATACTTAAACATCTGGAAATAAAAATGATCATCATCTAACAGAGGGGAGAGAGTATTTATAAGATTATTAGCGAAACGTAGTGTTAAAGAAACTTAATCAACCTGATAGCAGCGACAGTTAGATTCACTACTGGGATAGATTTTTTCCCTCAAAAGAATAGGTATAAATAAAGTAAAGTCAATGCAGTTTAATAAAACGCTCTCTGAGAACATCAAGAGATAAGTTTATAAACCTCGGTTATGCTTTTTATTTTTTAAATTAAAAATTGTTTTTATGACTTCTATGAAACCGAATAATTCTGACAAAAATTCTAGTCTTAATCTGCGTTTACCATCAAAAAAGGCAGCTAAAAGCGTAGCTAAGAAAACAGCGCCATCTAAAAAGATATTATATAGCATTGTCCATGCAATACCTGGGCGCATTCGTTTTCGGATTCCTTTGTTAGCCAAAGATCCTGAGTACGCTAATCAACTCAAATTGGTGATAGAATCCGACACTAAGGTTACAAATGTTCGTGCTAACCCGAAAGCTGCATCCATCGTCATCAATTATCAAGTAGGTGGAATTTCAGATAATCAAATGCGCGAGCATTTGATCGGTCTGATTCAAACTGCTCAAAATGTGGTTTTGCCAAAAGAGGTAACGACCAAATCAATCATAGGGGCTATCTTTGACGCTCTAATCAACTTAATTGATAGTACACGCAAAATCAACCAAGCACGTAATGTTATTGTGTATCGAAGGGTTAGGACAGACGTTTGGGAACGAATACTTTCTACCTCAAGAAGCATAATTAAGAGGCTAAAATCTGCCACCATGTTTATCTTGCCCAACAAGCGATGGCGATTGCGCGGCAATGGTGAGGTGAAGTCCCCGCCTTTACAACTGCAACCTGTGAGGGAAGTTAAGGCTGTGTAGTTGCCAATACAGTGACCATTAACATTATTGATGGTTAAGAAGTAGGCTTGAAATAACTGCGCTCCCTCAGAGCTGATGAAAATCTCTCTTCCCTAGCCCCCAATCTAAATGTCCCTATTATCAATTAAAAAAAATGGGTACAGCTTATTTCGATGAACTTCTCAATGAAAATCATTGGGTTCAACCAATACATACTGCTGTTAAAGGAAGAGCTAGATATAAGGTAAATGGGCTTTATCATTCAGAGGCCCTTAAAAGATACCTTGAATCGAGATTATTAGAGCAGAAAATAATCTTGCGAGCTAGTGCTAATAGTTACACAGGGAATGTGCTTGTTATTTTTACTCCAGATAAGAGTTTAAACGCGATCGCTCTCCTCATTCAAGACATCCTCTTAAATTATCGGCAAAAAAGCAGTAAATCACTTGCTTCTGCCGCAGTCACTAAAGAAAATACTGCTTTCGTTGGGGGTAATAACCGAAACATATCTGATTCAGCCATACTGCCTCAAATATCTATGCAGCGACAATTAAACCAAACAGGTAGTCAACTTATTCCGGTATTGGGGGCTGTTGGCGCTCTTGTATGCGCCACCGGATTGTTGTATGCATATAATCTTGACGAAGCCATTTTGCTCTTGATCCAGAAGTTGCATACACCACTGCGCGATCGCATCATGCTTAGTATCACTTTTCTTGGCGATCCACTAGTAATGCTGTTATCTTCTTTGGGGCTGGCAATTAGTCCGTTATTTTATAATCGTCGCCGGGAAGCAACTATCTTGGGCATAGCTGGAGTCGGCGCAACCTTGCTAAATTGTTTAATGAAATTATTATTTGGTAGAGCGCGTCCAGCACTGTGGAAACATATTATTAAAGTAGGCCAACACAGTTTCCCCAGCGGCCATGCAATGGTTTCAATAGTGATTTACGGTTTTATCGGCTATATTCTAGCAAAACAGTTTCCTGAATGGCGCTTTTGGATTTATGGTTTGACTATAGGCTTAATTGTTGCCATTGGTTTCAGTCGGCTTTATCTTGGAGTACATTGGCTAACTGATGTGACAGCTGGCTACGGGGCAGGTTTAGTGTGGTTGATTTTCTGTATTCTTAGCTTGGAGACCACTAGAAAACAACTCTCAGAAAATGTACAGTGACTTTTTATAACTATGGTTTTATCTGCCAAACTTTAACAGATTTATCGCCACTACCGCTATATAAAGTCTTTCCATCACTACTTAATGCAAGTCCATAAATCCCACCTGCGTGTCCGGTAAGCTTCATGAGTGATTTTCCTGTTTTGATGTCGCGTAATATGATTTCTCTACCTAAACCACCAGTAATAAATGTCTTGCTATCGGCACTTATAATTAACGCATCAATACTCGTACCCAACGAAAAATTATGAATTAGTTTCCCTGTTTTCAAGTCCCAAGCTTTGAAACCTTTACTATCTGTGCTTCTGACTCCACCAGATTGAAAGCTATCGTCGTATCCACCACTGAGGAGCATTGTCCCATCGTTACTAACAGCAAGCGTAATTGGGGCAGATGCTCGTTCCGAACCGTTGATGAGGTCTTCCTTTTTGGGTAATGGTGGGGTAAAACTGCCTAGTTGTTTACCTGTTACCAGACTCCAAACCCGAACTTTTCCTCCATTTTCACCTCCGCTGAAGAGGGTTTTCCCATCAGGAGTAATTGCAAGTGCTGTTGTTTCTACTTTCAGTATCCGGTCAATTTTTCGAGTTTTGAAATTCCGAAATTTGATAGTTTGATCGCCACTACCACTAATTAAAGTTTGTCCATCTGGGGTCAGTAACATTGCTCTTACCCCGGTTTTTTCAACAATGGTGCGAATTTCCTTTCCTGTTTGCGTGTTCCAAAATTTAATAGTGTTATCCAAACTTGTACTAATTAGAGTTTGATTGTCTGGAGTAATCAAGATTGATTTAATGCGCTCCCGATGTCCAGTTAAAGTGCGAAGCAATACACCTGTAGCCGGATTCCACAGTTTGATTGTTTTATCATCGCTACCACTAGCAAGAACTTGACCACTAGCGGAAAGAGTTAATGCACGGACAGGTTCAGTGTGTCCTGATAAAGTTAATTTCAACCGCTTTACTTGTTCAGTATCTGTAGAAGTATTAGGTGTATTCGCTATCACCCGAAAGGTAGGAATCATACTAAAAGGTATAGTCAGGAAAAAACCAAGTAATGTTAAGGTTTTAAATAGGATGGGTAATTTCATAGCGATATTGCTGAAACTGCAACAAATCTAGCAAATAAACCTTGCTTGATTCGGACAAATAAAAACTGATATCATGTCCGCCAAATTACCCATAATAAAAGAACCCCACCCCCAACCCCTCCCCGCAGGCGGGGAGGGGAGACAAAGCACAGCTTTGGCGGGGTGGGGTTCTTCGGGTTTAATAAGCAATCAAGCGGACATGATATGACTCCAGCATAATTTTTTATCCTTGCTGTGTCATTTTAGTAACTAATACTGTGCAACTAATGTCTCACAAGGTCAACATCCTAGTTAGTAGCTAGTTTGTCCGGCTTTTTTGCAGTTGACGATCGCGGCGATTTACGTCCAGAAAGATCGTACAGTAAACCCATAAGTGCAGGTACAACAGTAGGTGTCAAAATAGTAGAAAAAGCCAGACCACCTGTTAAAACAATGCCTAACCCTTGATATAGCTCTGAACCCTGTCCTGGTAGAACTGCTAGCGGTAACATCCCCAAAACGCTAGTTCCGGCAGACATGAAAATGGCACGTAAGCGATCACTTGTCGCATTATATAAGGATGCATCATAATCCTCACCTGCTTGCTGGAGTTGCAAGGCGCGATCAACTAGTAGAATGGCGTTGTTAACAACCACACCTGTAAGGATCACAAATCCCAAGGCTGTAATCATATCCAATGCCACATTCATTCCCGGAATTAGGTTGGCAATCACTAAGCTCAATAGTGCGCCACTCATACCCATCGGTACTGTTGCCATAATCACCACTGGGTAAAGGAATGAGCGATACAACGCTACCAGTAACAAGTAAGTAATCAAAATCGAAAATACAAAGGCAGCAGCTAATTGGCCAACAGTTGTTGCTAACTGATCTGCTGAACCTGACAGTTCTAGTCGATAGCCTGTTGGTAAACTGGCACGCAGAGGAGCGAGAATTTCTGCTTCGGTACGTTCTACCAGGGTAGCAAGGGGGGCATCTGGTGCAAGGGAAACAGTGAGACTAATTGAACGCTCTAAATCAACGTGGTTAATGGCATCGGCTCCCGTTGTTTCACGAACTTCGGCAATATCGCCAAGTTGTACTTGTCGTCCCCGCGCATACAAGGGTAATTGGCGCAACTGCTCTGGCGTTTCCACAGCAGCATTTTGGAGTTCCACTGAGACATCTAATTCTTCTTTGCCGTCAATGTAATCGGAGGCAACTTTACCACCCAATGCTGCTTCTACCATCGAACCAATTTCCGCTTCCGAAAGTCCCACTTCCGCCATGCGTTCGCGGTTGGGAATCACTTGTAATTCTCCTGCACCCAATACAAAGTTTGAGCGCACATTCTGAACCCCTGGAAGCGATCGCAATTTTCCGGTAATTTGCTTTTCTAAATCACCAATCTGATTTAAGTCAGCCCCAACAATATCCACTTCAAATTCTTTACCCGGATCGCGGAATATAGAAATCCGTGTTGGGATCACAAAACGGTATCCAGGAAAGTTACTGCTTTGGGCGCGTAACCGATCCACCATGTCAGCGAGTCCCGTAGTCGTGGCAAATTCTGGTTTTAAGATAGTTGCAATCCCGCGTAGCGCCCCTGGACGGTCAACATACATGATGCGCTCAACTTCTGGTTGCGATCGCAGAAATTTCTGTACAACTTCAGATTGCCGAATCGCTTCGGGAATACTAGTTCCCGGCAAAGGTTCTGCTCGCAAAACAACTAAGTTACGATTTCCTTCGGGTAGATAATCGGCAGGTGGTAAGAGAAAAATACTAGCCACTAATAAAACAATCGGAATCGACAGCACAACTAATCTGCGACGAATATGCCTACGTCCCAGTGACCAACTAACGGTAGCAGCGAGAAAGTTTTCTAGTTTGCCTTGGAAATGACGAAACACCGCAGAAGTTTTGGCCACCATGCGCTCAAACCAATTACCGCCCCGATATTCTCCACCCTCCATCATTTGCATCGCTTCTGATTGTTTCAGGAACAATCCCGATAGCATTGGTACTAAAGTTAATGCCGCAAATAGCGAGAATAGAGAAGAGGCAGAAAGAGTGATCGCCATATCGGTGTAGAGTTGTCCTGCTTCACCCGTCACCATTAACAGGGGGACAAACACGACTATGTTACTCAAAGTAGAACCGAGCATTGCGCCCCAGACTTCCTGAGTGCCATCGATTGCTGCCCGAAGTGCGTTTTTGCCTTGCTGCATGTGGGTAAAGACATTCTCAATGACAACAATTGAGTTATCCACTACCATACCCACAGAAAACGCAAGTCCTGCCAAACTGATGATGTTCAATGTTCGTCCAAATGCAGACATAACAATGAATACAGCAATTGTGCCAATAGGAATAGTTATGGCAACTACAGCAACGGTTCGCATCGAACCCAGGAATAGCAACAAGACAATGATTGCTAGCAATCCACCACTAACCAAGTTCTCTTGAACGAAAGCCACAGATTGGTTAATATATTCGCTTTCATCGTAGTTGTAGACAAAGCGAATTCCTTGGTTTTCCCTGTCGAACTCAGTTTGCAATGCTGCAATTTCCGCCCGGACACCTTTGGCAACTTCAGGCACATTCGCCCCAATTTGACGAATCACACCTATCGCCACCGCAGATTTGCCGTTGAACATTAACGCACTATCTTGCGGTTTGCGTCCCATCTGGACAATTGCTACATCTCGCAAGTAAACTGTGCCCGATTGGTCGCGTCGTAGGACAAAGCCTTCAATTTGCGATAAATCTTGCGATCGGCTGATTGTGCGGACTCGATATTCCCGTCGTCCGAGAATTAATGGCCCACCCCGAATATCGCGGTTGTTTTCCTGAAGAACTCTTACTACATCGCCAATTGCGAGGTTGCGATCGCTTAATGCTTTCGGATCAACCTTCACCTCGACTTCTCGTTCTTGTCCACCCACTAACAAAAACTGCCCAGTTCCTTCGACTCGCCGCAAACGCGGAATCACTACTTCGTCCGCTAAATCCCGATAACGATCTGCATCTGGTTGAAATCCTTCTTTGGTATCAAAGGGAATCCACATCATCGGTGAACTGTTACCACCCACCAGTTCTACATTCGATTCCTGCGCTTCTGGAGGCAAGCTTTCTACCTGTTGCAAGCGGTTGAGAACATCTATCATCCGTTCTCTGGCGTTGGCATCCTGAGCAAATTCTAAGGTAATGCTGCTGCGTCCAGCACGAGAAGTACTGCTAATTTCTTGGACACCCAGTACCTCTTGCATCTGTTCTTCGATGGGGCGGGTAATCAGGTCTTCTACTTCTGTTGGCCCTGCGCCCGGATAGGTAGTTGTGATCGTAATTTCCGGGCGATCGCCTCCCGGTTGCAATTCTAGGGGTAACTTTAGTAGGGAGAACACCCCAAACATTCCTACCAAGCAAAACAAAACAAAAGTTCCATGTCGCCAACGAACAGCGGTTTCAATAAAATTCATATTAGTTAGTAATTCAGAAATTCATATTTAAACTGGGTTTGCAGTCTTTTTAAGAAGGAAAGGTTAAAGGAGAAAGAGACGATTCTTCCTCTTTAACCGACTTCTGCAAGAAGTCTATGGAAGTGTGGTGCAACCTATGTTACGCCGTGTGCGACTTTCTCTCAGACCTAACCCCCAACCCCTTCCCTACCAGGGAAGGGGAGCAAGAATCAAAGCCTCTCTCCGTTTCGGGGAGAGGTTTGGAGAGGGGTTTCAAGAATAAGTCGCACATCGGGTTATGTTTTAAGTTGGATCAACTATCTTTACAGGCGCACCATCTTGCAATCCATCACCGCCACGTAGCACAATGCGTTGACCAGTGCGTAAAGTGGGATGATAAATTGCGACATTTTTACCCATGTCAGAAACCATCTCGACTGGAATTTGTTTAGCTTTGCCGTCAGCAACTGCAAAAACTAGCCACTCGTTTTGCCTTCTGGTTAATGCATCTCGTGATACCACAAAGCTAGAGCGGTTCGAGGGCATATTTAGGTTGCCTGCGATCGCCATTCCAGGTATTAATCCTGATGGTGGTTTGTTAATTTGGACACGCACACGCTGACGACGGGAGGCAGTATCGGCAGAAGGGACTACAGCAGTAATAGTGGCGCGTTGTTTCCATTGCGGTAGGGCGCGAGTTGTGAGATCGATTGTCATACCTGGGGTAACTTTACCACTGAGTTCTTCGGGTAACTCTAGGAAAATATCGAAGCGATCGCCTGCTACTAAGGTGACAATTTGACCAGAAGTTTGGACTAAATCGCCATTGCTGATATGGCGAGTTTGCACTATTCCCGATTCCGATGCCAAAATCCGAGTTCGCTGTTTTGCTAATTCTGCTTGAGCTAAGGTGGCTTTAGCTGCTTCTACATTTGCCCGTTGAGCGGCAATTTCTTCTTGAATCGGCCCAGCTTTAGCTTCGGCAAGTTCTGCCTCGGCTTCTAACCGTTCTCCTTGGATGTTATTTAATTGTGCTTGAGCTTCCACTAGCACTCTTTGAGATAAAGCGCCCTCTTTAACAAGATTGCTAGTCCGTTTCAGGTTATCCTGTGCTTCCAGTTCTCGCGCCTTCGCAGATGTGACAGCCGCTTGACGTTGAGCAATGATTTCTTTTCGAGTACCAACCTCCAAACGTGCCAGATTGCTCCGTTGTTGTGCCAGTTGCGCTCGTGCTTGGCTAATTGCCAATTGCTGATCGGTATCATCCAGTAAAGCGATCGCCATCCCTATTTTCACGCGATCGCCTGGTTGCACTGAAATTTGCTTGACAATTCCACCAGTTTGAGCGCGGATTGTTGACTGCTGAGTGGCTTCTACTTGTCCCAACAACTGGACACTTCTTGTAGCATTTCCTGTTGCGAGGGAGATTGTTTCAATTGCTTTTGGGGGTGGCCCTTGTTGTTGTGCAACCGAGGAGCGTGGTGCGCCACCAGGAGCGAGCATCCGCCAGAGGATAATGCCACCGGTTGCCAAAAATAAAATCAGCAATCTCCAGAACCAAGGTTTACGCGAACGAGTAGGTGCTAACTCAGAAGGCACAGAACTATCTGATTGGGTTTCAACCGTTGAAACTTGATTTTCAGAAGTATCCATAGCGATTAACGGTGAGCTGCTGAGGTTTGAGGGCTAACTATCAACCGTTGAAAGTGAACAATGAATAGTCCAATGTTCGCTATCAACAATCAATTATTTAGGTAAAAGTAAATTTAAGTTACCTTTTCTGTAGTTTATTGGATAAATATGACAAAGAAATGTCAAGGTTAGTCATTGGTCATTTGTCAATTGGTCAAAAAGTTTTCTACTGCTTCGACTCAACTATTAGTTCTTTAACACGATCGCGCGGTAAGCCTAACTCTTGACTAAGAGCGATTTCAAGTTTACTTATATCTGTGATTGGAAATTCAAATACTATCCTTGTGAGAACTGAGTTGTTGGTTTTAACGTTCACCCGTGAAATTCCTTTTTTGGGGAGAATTTCCACTTTGATTGCTACTATCCTTTTCATAATCTGTCGTGCCGATTGGGTATCTGCTAGCAGATATTTTTTGGTGAGATTGGAGCGACTTAAAATCCGATCTCCGACAAAACCGCTCCCCAGCCAAAAAACTAACCCAATCAACGGCAAGGACAACCAAAACACAAAGCCTAACGATCGCAACACTTGAAAAAGTTGGAGTTGCTGCATGGAAGGTATAAGGTTGAGTGTTTCCCGTCACTTTTGCGTCATCCTTTTAGCTTAATCTAAAATTAGCAAGCAAAAATTACGGCAACCTGAGCAAATAGGATGTTGATCTTACTAGTCGAAGATGACCCATCGCAGTTAGAGCCACTGCGGGCAGCCTTATTAAAGGTGGGGCATACAGTCGATGCGCTCGCTGATGGGGAAACAGCACAATGGTTTGCCTTTCGCAAAGACTATGACTTGCTGATTTTAGATTGGATGTTGCCTAAAGTGAGTGGCGTAGAATTGTGTCAAGTATTTCGACGAGCAGGTAAGCTGGCTCCTGTATTGATGCTGACGGCGAAAGACACGGTTTTAGATAAAGTAATGGGTTTAGATGCTGGAGCCGATGATTACTTAGTAAAGCCTGTGGATGTCCTGGAGTTATTGGCAAGAGTCCGGGCACTAGGAAGGCGATCGCCTATGTGGCAAGGAGATATACTTAGCTTGGGCAATTTGCAACTTCATTTATCCAGTTTGACGCTCGAACTTGGTTCATTGACAACTCAACTTTCTAGCCGGGAGTTTCAATTGATGGAGTATTTAATGCGTCATCCCCGCCAAGTATTATCTCATAGCCAGATTGAGCAAGCCCTTTGGAGTTGGGGAGAGGAACCAGAAAGTAACGCAGTGACTACTTTAGTTCGCCGCTTACGCCAGCGCCTACAAACCATTGGCGTGAAAGATTGGATAGAAACAGTGCATCGGATGGGCTATCGAATAAATCCGCCTTTCTAAGTCGTTAGGAGGCAGGGGGGCAGCACTTCGGCTACGCTCAGTGACCGAGGGGCAGGGGAGCAGAGGAGCAGAGGAGCAGAGGAGCAGAGGAGCAGAGGAGCAGAGGAGCAGAGGAGCAGCACTTCGGCTACGCTCAGTAACCGGGGGCAGGGGAGGAAACTAATGACAAATGACAAATGACTAGTGACTAATGACTAATGACTAATGTTTGATCATAGCCGTCGTAATCTCGCTCACTGGTTTGCCCTGTCAATGGGTGGAATTTTGTTCGCTTTTGCAGGGGTGGGCTATTGTCTGAGTGTCGAAGAACAGTTGCGGGTTTTTGACGACGAACTCTTTTCAGAAAGTAAAGCCTTTGCCGTCAAAACCCAATACTCGCTTTATCAAAGTCAATGGCAAAATCAGCGCGGCCAGACTCCTGTAGAAAGTGATGCATCCTTGAATGGCGGGTTAATGTATGCACGGTGGTATAACTCTAATAAACAACTTTTGCAGTTTATCGGTTCATCGGGTGGCAAACAGTTGACTGCAAAACCTGGCTTTCAAACAGTAGAAGCACCAATAGACTCAGAATCATCTAGTACAAGAACCTGGGTTCGCCAAGTTACACTTCCTGTTTTGGAAGGTAAGGTGGTGATTGGCTATTTCCAAACGGCAGTTCCAATGAACTCTTTACGCGTTGGACTAAACCAAGCCCGCTTGTTTTTAACTTTCGGGGTTCCTGTTACCTTTGGTGTAATAGGCATTACAGGCTGGTTTTTGGGCGGATTGGCAATGCGGCCAAGCCTCCGTGCTTATCAGCAATTGCAGCAATTTACAGCCGATGCTTCTCATGAATTACGCGCACCCGTTGCTACGGTATTAAGCAATGCCCAAGTTGCTCTGATGCCTCCCGAAGACCCCGTGGAGCAAAGATTGCGGTTGCAAAATATCGTCCAAACTGCTAAGTCCATGAGTACGTTGATCAACGATCTGCTTTTTTTGTCGCGTCATAATGGCTCCCTTGCGGAAACCGGATTAAAACCTATTGATTTGTGTGAAATATTGCGATCGCTTGCTCAGGAGTTCGCAGCCCTTGCTCCTGCCCAAAATCTCAATTTCAATGCTCACCTTCCAGAGCATCCCATCATGTTAAAAGCTGATGCTAATTTGCTCAAACAAGCTGTGATTAATCTACTGACTAATGCCTTCAAGTACACATCAGCAGATGGAAAGGTAGAATTATATCTTTTTACTCAGTCTCACTCTGCGGTAATTCAGGTCAAAGACAATGGGATTGGCATTCCCTCCACTGATTTGCCACATATATTTGATCGTTTTTATCGTGTAGATACTGTCCGATCTCGGCAAACAGGCGGCTTTGGACTTGGACTTGCGATCGCTCAACAAATTGTGCAACGATACGGAGGACAGATTACTGTAAATAGTATTCTAGGTCAAGGCTCCACCTTTCAAATTAGCCTTCCCCTAAAACTTTGACAAAAATAATTCAAGCTTTCACTCTGGCAAATGTTGACCTCTTGCATAAATCAAAAAGAAGAAAGAACCCCACCCCACCAAAGCTAGGCTTTGTCTCCCTTCCCCGCTTGCGGGGAGGGGTTGGGGGTGGGGTGTTAGGGACTTTGCAAGAGGTATAAAGACTATCTCCTGGTGTGATTGGGAAAGCGATCGCATCTGTTGTTGAAAGAGGCATTTAATGGAAGTCTGAAGCCCTTACTCTAAATGCTATGAGTATACTTCCATCACTTCTGCTTCCGGTTTTACCCTAGCTTCTGCTTCCAGAAATTCAGTTACTTGAGCCTCAATTTGATCTCGGACAATTTGGCGATATTCCAAGAAATGCTCAATTTGGGCACAAACAGCTAAGTAGCTACTCACTCCACCCGGATTATGCTGGTACATACTCCACAAATTGCGCCAGAATTGCCAGCGTGTTTGACGACGTACACCTTGACGCCAACAAATAATCAGAAACGCTCGGAGTACTTTCCAGTTCAATGGTTTCTTGGCAGCTTTGCCTTTTTTCGGGTAGGTTGCTTCGCCCAAAAGCCGGAAGTGTTTGTATGTACGCTCCAAAAACCGCTCTGGCTCATACAAATCACAGAATGCTTGCACATATTCACGAGCAATGTCTTCTAACGGTCGAGTTGGCACAAAGTTCATCAACGTGGTTTGGTTGATGTTGGCAGATTTATTGCGGAGTCGTCCTTCCTTTTCTAATCTATGCCAAAGTGCTGTATCTGGAAGCGCTTGCAACATACTAAATAAGGCTGTAGGAATTGCTGTTTGCTCGACAAATTTGACAATTCGTGCGCCTGCACCTGCCTTTTCGCCATCAAATCCAATGATAAAGCCTGCCATGACTCGCAGCCCGGAGCGGGTAATTTTATTTACCGCTTCGCTAAGTGAGTCTCGCGTATTCTGGTATTTCTGTGTGAAAGTGAGACTTTCTTCGTCGGGGGTTTCAATTCCCAGAAAAACGGCTCCAAAATTACACGCTACCATCAAATCCATCAGTTCTTGATCTTGAGCTAAATCAACTGAAGCCTCTGTGGCAAAGGAAAAGGGATAGTTATGTTCTACCATCCAGGGTAGAAGAGACTTCAAAAATAATTTGACATTCCGCTTATTACCGATGAAGTTGTCATCTACCATAAAAATACTGCGCCGCCAACCCAGTTTGTAGAGACAATCAAGTTCTGCTAAAAGTTGCTCTGGGGTTTTGGTGCGAGGTTTGCGACCATATAGCACAATAATGTCGCAGAATTCACATTGAAAGGGGCATCCACGGGAAAATTGCACCGACATCTCTGCATAAGCTTCAAACTCTAGCAAGTCAAAGCGAGGAGTTGGAGTGTTGGTGACATCGGGTTTTTCACCGCCAGAGCGAAAGATGCCTGTGCGATCGCCGCGTGCGATCGCTGCTACAAATAAGGGTAGGGTAATTTCCCCTTCGTCCAATATCAGGTAATCTGCTCCGGCGGATGTCATTTCATCTGGTAGCGCTGTCGGGAAGGGGCCACCCACAGCTACCTGCTTACCTCTCTGCTTTGCTTCCAATATCTGAGAGAGCAAATCTTCTTTTTGCACAATCATCGCCGACATAATAACCAAATCTGCCCAAGCCCATTCCGCTTCTGTACAGACGCGAACATTTCGATCTACTAGCTTAAAATTCCATTCTTGCGGTAAAATCGCTGCTACAGTTACCAAGCCTAAAGGCGGTAGCATTGCTTTACGGTCTAATAAAGCCAATGTTTTTTCAAAAGACCAAAAACTTTTTGGAAAGCGAGGGTATAGAAGTAAAACGTTCATATTTGATGCTTATAAACTTTGATTTTCGTTGGTGGTTGAGTTCATGTCAAACTAAACCAGTGGTGATAACACATTAGAGGAGCTTCTATATCCACTAGTTGTAACTTATACTATGACTGATTTAGACAAAGCAATATCTTGTGAGAGCGATTATTATAGAACTTACGCAAAATATCTCTCAAACTCTGATTTCTTGGTTAAGATTTTTTGATCAAAATTTAGATCGTAAAGACGCGATTCATTGCGTCTCTTGCATTAACCTGTTATTTTTGTGACTTGGCAAATTGGCAACTCTAAGAAAATTAACTGTGTTATTTTCAATACTATACAAGGTGTATTTGCACTTTCAAGCTATTTAGACGGGCTGCAACCCGTCTTTTTTATCCCTGGATCATTTTAAAATCTAGTTTTCGGGTAAAACGGAAAATGCTCTTTCATTCCGACTCTGCCGCTAATTCAGGAGGCAGCAAGCAGCAGCCCATTAATTGGCATTCCCAGCCTCCGGCTGGGAACTTTTTCAGCCAAGGTACTCTCCAGACAAATTGAGCAAAGAGTAATTCCAGAAAGCATTATTAGACTAATTTCAGGTTTGGGTTCCCCCGAAAAGATCCGTATTGTACAAATTCCCCAGAGCAGTGTTTATTTTTGTCTCTAGAAGCTTCTATTCAATTATCTGTTCGTTAGTCTAATCCTTTCTCAATCAAGAATAATTTTTAACTGATTACTCCTGAAAGCGGGTGCAGTATTGTTAAATGAAAACTATGTCTGGTTTCAGTTTTCAGATACCGTTCTTGCAAAGGTTGCCATTGCTGCCACGACTGGTAACGATTTTCAGTTAACAAATTAGCAAAGGTGGGTAACTGAGTCTGAATTTCTGACTTGTATACATCTGTAAGCCAGTCAGTTAAAACAGCACTATCTTGCATCGTACCCAAAATTTCTTGGATATTTTTTACTTCTGTAATATAAGCTTCGTAAGACTCGCCATATAAGTCAGTAAATAATTCCATTAGATAGCGTATACGTTTAGCTTCTTTTCGCAAACTATGAAGACTTTCACCTTCTGTTGTCAATTGTTTTTCTATCTTTTTCGGTTTCCAGTTTTTTTGGATCTTCACTTCTGATTCTACAACTTCAGTACCAATTAGCCAGCCCGGATGCAGTAAGAAGTTACTCACTTCTGGCAAAAGTAAGTCTGGTAACACTTGCTGAATCGAAACAGATGCCAAAGGTTGATAACTGGGTTTCTCTAACCACTTATCCAATGCATCTTTGAGAGACTTGTAAGATTCATCGTTTAATGTTTTCTGCACACTCGATTCTACATCTTCACGTTGTTTATCCAAAGCTATAAAAGCTGTTTTTAGAGATTCCTGCTCTTTACGAGGTAAATTTGGTTTGTAATTGTTTTCCAAACTTTCTTTGAGTACGTCTAAATCTCGCAGATTACCAAGACGACGGGCTATTTTACCAATATTTTTATCGCTGACTGGTTTCGGCATATCTACCGCTAGCCCAAACCGAGTTACCGCTGTCCGTAGGCGGCGCATTCCCACTCGCATTTGATGTAGCGCTTCTGGATCTTCATCTTTCTTAACTGATTTTTCCCACTTAAAGGTTTTCTTAAAGTGTTTTTCAATCGCTTGGTAGGCGTAGTCACCGAGAGTTTTTACTGTGGGTTGTGTGGCTAATGTCATAATAGGTCTGAATGATTACCTCATGAGGTTATTGCATAATAACAATATTATTTAAAAATTTGCATCTACTTCTGATATTTTTTATGCAATGAGGATTGTCAGATAAGGTTATAACTATTGATAGTTGTATCCTATTTGAGAAATATGCAATATCTATCAAAGGTTCAAATAGCAGATTTACGCCGTCAATTTGATATGGACTATAGCTTTAAGATAAATATCTTATATAATATAATGCTATAGCTAATATTTTTACAACTCCTCAATATAATTTAAAATGCCAAACTTACATTTACTAAATCAAGTTTTATTGACTTTTACAGATTCTTTTAAAGAACATAGAGAAAACTTATCAGCAGTACTGCTAACACATGATAAGTATTTATGGTTAGGCTCAGATGAAACTTCTACTATTGAGCGTCTCTCTTTGGTTGACACTGATAAATTTACAGATCATCAACAATTTCGTGTAGCAGAATATATTAATTTACCTGCACCAGAAGACAAAGAAATAGATATAGAAGGACTGACTTATACTGATAATTACTTATGGTTTGTTGGTTCTCACAGCTACAAACGCAAAAAATTCAAACCTGAAAATACAGACGCCAAAAACTTTAAAAGGCTCGGAAAAATTGAATCAGAACCTAACCGTTACGTTTTAGGACGAATTCCTCTGATAGACGGTAAGCTATTCTCATCTTGCCCACACCCCGAAAAGCCAGATGTGCAATTGAATGCCGCTAAATTAGAGGTGACGAATCAAGGTAACTTGCTGATGACAGCTTTAGCAAATGACGATCATTTAGGCTTATTTATTCAGGCAGCAATTCCCGGAAAGGATAATGGCTTTGATATTGAAGGAATAAGTATTTATCAAAACCGCGTTTTTCTGGGTTTGCGCGGGCCTGTATTGCGGGGTTGGGCTATGGTGCTGGAAATAGAGTTAGAAGATTCTACTTCTGGACTGATGAAACTAAAGCAAATTGGAGAATTGCAGGAGTTATATAAAAAGCATTTTATCTGGTTGAATGGTTTGGGAATTCGGGATTTGTATGTAGATGATAAAGACTTGTTGATTTTAGCTGGGCCAACGATGGATTTAGATGGCCCCGTGCAAGTTTATCGCTGGGTAAATGGTGTGAATTTGCGAGAAAATGTCTTCAGCAATCCCGATTTTGTGCAAGATATTCCTTATGGGAATCGGGAAGATCATGCTGAGGGAATGACGCTGTTTCAGGATGTAGCTGATATACCTTCGCTATTGGTAGTTTATGACTCTCCAGCAAAAAGTAGGCTGGTGGGTGATGATGGTGTAATGGCGGATGTGTTTAAGTTGGGCTAACTTCAATTTTGGATTTTGGATTTTACATTGTTAAATGTTAGTAGAAATTGCTTGTACGGGACAGGTGGGAATACACTGTTCGCAGACGATACAGCGCGATCGCGTGAATGTCAACTTGTACGTCTCTGGCTGGAGGGTGAGGGCTTCGGTAGGACAAACCCCAGTACACAAGCCACAGTGGACACACACATCCTCGTCGATCGCAATTTCGCCTAATGTCGAAGAAACATTAACATTACGCGATCGCATCCACTCGATCGCCGCATCTAATTGATCGATATCTCCCGATAATTCCACTACCAGCTTGCCAATTTGATTTGGGGCAACTTGGGCGCGGATAATATTAGCAGCGACGTTGAACTCTTTAGCCAGTACGTAAGTGACTGGCATTTGCACGGCGCGTTTTGGGAAGGTGAGTGTTACTCGTTTTTTCACAGGTTTAGCAGAGGGTTTTTTCTGTTGTAGCGTATTGAGAGTTTTATCAGTTCTCTCCTACGGTAAGTTGCACAACGCAAGGCAAGAGAAAGACATTGCTCCTACCTCAACATACATAGCGCTATTTCCAAAAATCTTTACACACATAAATCGGCTGTAGGGGCGTATAGATGTATATAGATGTCAACTTACGGTTACTTACCGTGTCATCCCAGTTTTGTCTAAAGCCAAAACTTACCCTCCCCTTCACAAGACGGTGTACACACAAGTCGAAGTACCCCCCTCAATCCCCCCAATGTATCGGGGGGAAGCCGGAAAATCTAGTTCCCTCTCCTTTGCAAGGGGAGGGTTAGGGTGGGGTAAAATGCTTGTTTTATAACCATTTGAGCTTACGTTGACACCAATATACAGTCCTGCACCCCTACAAAATTGGGGATTTCGTGTTATGGCGTTAAACTATAAGCAATTCGTGTAGGAGTTACGAATAAAAATATCCCCGACTTCTTTAAAATTCGGGAGATGAGCCTCTCTGTACTAGAAAAACTTCTAAGTAAGGTAGTATAAAGCTAGCATCTGTAAGATATTTCTTTCTACTACACCATCTGCTCCTAAGCAGGTAGCTAGAAAAATCTAATTAAAATTAATTAATATTGATATTTATTAATTAGTACGATCCGCAAATATAAACCTTTTGGAAGAGGCTCTAAAATTCAGCCAGCATTGAATTGATATTATATCAATTTTACAATTTAATTGAATTGCTTGTTATCTGTGATATCCATTTTAATTTGGAAAGCTTTTAACATGAAAATTTTAGTTGTCGAAGATGATGAATTAAATGCATACTCACTTACCACCGTTTTAACTAACCAAAACTACGCGGTTGAAGTTGCTACTGATGGTGATACTGCTTGGAATTTTATTCAAATTTACGATTATGATTTAATCCTCCTAGATGTAGTGTTGCCCAAGCTGGATGGCATTAGTCTTTGTCGTAAAATCCGGTCTAATGGTCTGCAAATGCCAATATTATTATTGACAGGGTGCGATAGTAGTCATGAGAAAGCGATCGGACTAGATGCAGGTGCAGATGACTACGTAGTTAAACCCTTTGACGCAGAAGAGTTAATTGCTCGTGTTCGGGCACTGTTGCGTCGTAAAGGTGTAACCTCGCAACCTGTGCTGGAGTATGGTCAGTTGCGGCTAGACCCTAGTAGCTGTGAAGCGGTCTATGCTGGAAATCTGCTGCCACTTACTCCCAAAGAGTATGCTCTTTTAGAACTATTCTTGCGAAATACTCGCCGGGTGTTTAGCTGCGGCATGATTTTAGAACATCTTTGGTGTTATGAAGACACTCCACAAGAAGAAGCTGTTCGCACCCATATCAAAGGGTTACGGCACAAACTCAAAGCTGTAGGAGCGCCCAGTGATTTGGTTGAAACAGTTTATGGTATCGGCTATCGGCTGAAACCAGGGGCAGAGGAGGAGAAGGGCAGGGGGACAGAGGAGCAGAGGGGCAAAGGGGCAGAGGAGCGTGCAAAATCCTTGGTATCCAATCTCAAATCACAGCAGCAAACATTAATGGCAGTTGCGGAAATTTGGCAACGATTTCAAGGGCGTATAGACGAGCAGGTGAGGGTACTGGAGGAAGCGATCGCAACTTTAAACCAAAATAGTTTAAATTTCGATTTGCGATCGCTTGCAGCCAAAGAGGCGCACACCTTGGCGGGATCTTTAGGTACTTTTGGCTTGCCTCTTGGCTCAAAATTGGCACGTGATATCGAACTATTACTGAGTTCTGGTCAAACTTTGAGTCAATCTGAGATTAGCAACCTCGAAAGTTGGGTAAAGTTATTACGTCGGGAAATTGACGGAAACGAAGCAGCGGTAATATCTGCATCACCAACCCCACAAGTTTTAGAAACAGTCACACAACCGCTGCAAAATGACTCATATACAGAAATTAAAATATTAGTTGTGGATGACGATCCGCAAATTCAAGCATTCTTGCAAACCTTACTTAGTCCTTGGGGACTGAAGGCGATCGCTCTTGAAGATCCGCGTCAGTTCTGGGAAACCTTGGAAGTAGTTACACCAGATATGCTGATTCTGGATGTGGAATTGCCTTATACAAATGGTATAGAACTTTGCCAATTAGTACGCAACGATTCGCGCTGGTGTGAGTTACCCATTCTATTCCTCACTGTGCATAGCGATGCCGAGATGGTAAATCAAGTTTTTAGCGTTGGTGCTGATGACTTTGTAAGCAAGCCCATTGTCGGGCCAGAACTAGTAACCCGGATCGTCAATCGCTTAGAACGGATGAAATTGCGGCAGCGCGTTGTGCAGGGAGTTAGGGGGGCAGGGGGGCAGAGGAGCAGCACTTCGGCTACGCTCAGTGACCGAGGGGCAGGGGAAGATAGGGAAGTGAATTCTTCCTTACCTCCCTCATCTCTCAATTTACAAGCTATCAGTGAACTGGAATTGCGAGTAGCAGAGCGCACTGCTGAGTTAATTCGGGTGAATCAACAGTTGCAGTCACAACTTGATGAACGTCAACGGACACAGGGAGAATTACGGTTTTCTCAAGCCCGATTTGCACGGATTTTAGATATTGCTGATGATGCAATTATTTCCATTAACGGGTTCCAAAGCATCACTTTGTTTAATCAAGGAGCAGAGAAAATTTTCGGCTACTCTGCCCAGGAAGTGATTGGACAAGGCCTTGATTTACTCTTACCGCTGCGTTTTTTTCAAGCGCATCGTCAACATGTGGTTGACTTTGGCCAATCTCCCAATGTTGCCCGTCGGATGGGAGAACGGCGTGAAATCTATGGACGCCGCAAGGATGGTACTGAATTTCCAGCGGAGGCTTCCATCTCCAAAATAGAGATGGGGGAGGAAATATTTTATACGGTTATTTTACGAGATATCACAGAGCGCAAACTAATTGAACGCATGAAAGATGAATTTGTCTCTGTTGTTAGCCATGAACTCCGCACACCTTTAACTTCGATTCACGGCTCTCTAGGAATGCTAGCTAGTGGTTTGCTACCGACAGACTCAGAGCAGGGAAAACGCCTGATGCAAATTGCGACTGATAGCAGCGAACGCCTAGTACGTTTAATCAACGACATCCTAGACATTGAGCGGATTGAGTCGGGTAAGGCAAAGATGGAACCAGAAATTTGCAATATCATTGACTTAATTACTCAAGCAGTAAATGTCATGCAGCCTCTGGCTGACAAAGCAGGTGTGAAAGTATCTGTTTCTACACTATCTGGTCAAGTATTGGCAGATTGCGATCGCATTGTCCAAACATTGACCAATCTATTGAGTAATGCCATTAAATTCTCGTCTGCTGGGTCTACGGTTTGGTTGGGAGCGCAACAACAAGGGAATGAAGTTTTATTGACAGTTAAAGATACCGGACGCGGTATCCCAACAGACAAACTTGAGAGTGTCTTTGAGCGCTTTCAACAAGTTGACTCTTCAGATTCACGCAACCATGATGGAACTGGTTTAGGTTTGGCAATTTGCAAGAGCATTATGCAACAACACGGCGGACGCATCTGGGCTGAAAGTACATTGGGTGAAGGCAGCACTTTTTACGTCACTCTGCCATTATTTAGGACTTTCCAAGATACTGATTTAGATGACTCTTCCAACATTCCTATGATTCATAGTAGTTTCGAGCCAACTACAAATAGCCAACTAAGTCCAGATGCAGAATTTTCGAGCAACGGGCGTGTGACTACCAAGGAATTTGAACAACGGGTGATGAAGTTACTTCAGGGAATTACCCTGAATCAACAAGAGGATAGCAGTGATGACAACAAAGCAAATTCTAGTGGTTGATAACGAGCAATATATTCAAGAAGTTGCCAAGATTTGCTTGGAAACAGTCGCAGGCTGGAAAGTAGTGACTGCGAGTTCTGGTCAAGAAGGCATAATTAAAGCTGAGACTTACCAACCAGATGCAATTTTACTAGATGTGATGATGCCAGAGATGGATGGCATCACTACATTTGAAAAGTTACAAGCCAATCCATTAACCAAAACGATTCCAGTAATTTTCTTAACTGCTAAAATCCAAGCTTCCGATCGCCGTCGCTATAATCAGATGGGAATGATTAGTGCGATCGCTAAACCATTCAATCCTCTAGAATTAGCTGCTGAAGTAGCCGTAGCGTTGGGCTGGAGTTTAGAAAAGTAAAACAAAATCTATAGCAAATTAATTTATAGAAAGTAGACTTAGAGAAAAGTGATTTAAAAGTTTTTTTAGGTATTAAAAAAATTAGTTTAATTTTTATTAATAAAATTTAATAAATATATATTTGTTGAACTACTTGATGTTGTAAAATAAGCAGTGGATTTTGTCGATTAACAAATTAAATCGTAATTTGGTTATTTTTGGTAATAAAGACCAAAAAATTCGACATAATCAGCATTTTGATTTCACCGAATTAATATTACGGATGGGTCTAATTGACGAACCACTCATTTTGGTATTATTGCTTTTTCTTCTTCGGTATCACTCTTGCCCGATACTTTCTGATTGCTGGCGGAGCATACTTGCTCTTTTATTTAATTCTGGGAAAGTCTCTCGCCAACAAGAGCTTGCGTTTGAAACCGTTGATGAATTCTTCCATTAAAAAGGATATTGAATTATCAGTAATATCCACAGTAGTTTTTGCTATTTCTGGAGCGTTTATGATCTCAGAGTATAATTTGGGAGCAACGCTTTTATACGGTGACATCTGGAAATATGGACTGTGGTATTTAATAGTTAGCTTTATTGCAGTGCTAATTCTTCAAGATACTTACTTTTATTTTATCCATCGGATGTTTCACCATCCTCTAATTTTTAGATGGATGCATTATGGACACCACCGTTCAGGAGATCCAACACCCTGGAGTTCCGCTGCCTTCGACTTACCAGAAGCGATCGTACAAGCACTTTTTTTTGTAGGTGTAAGCTTCATAGTTCCGCTGCATTTCGTCACCTTAGTTACCGCACTGATAACTATGACAGTATGGGCAGTATTTACTCATCTTGGATTTGAGCTATTTCCCTCCTCATCTAAAAGTTACTGGATTGGAAGCTGGCTTATCGGTTCTATGCATCATTCCATACATCATCGCAAGTATAAAGTACACTACGGTTTGTATTTTACGTTTTGGGACAAACTACTCGGTACTGAAGATCCTAATTATGAAAACGAAACCCACACAAGGGAGTTTTAACTATACCAGTCCTAAATCATTTGTGAAATATTTTTCTGTTGGCTGTCAGTAGTCATTTGTCCTTTGTAATCACAAAGGACAAATGACTACTGACTATTTAATTTTTGTCGAATTCTCAAGCTTGTTTGGATTCACCCAACGGTTGACAAATTCGTTGTTATGTTTGTACACCTTGATTTGCACTTGCTTGGGACTTAACTTGACTATTTCGGCAGGAATTCTTTGGACATCGCCAGAATCTGCGCGGGGCTTGTAAAGCCAAATCACTTTTTGCCCAACTTGAAAGTAGTTAGGATTGCTAGTTAAAGAAGGCGTACTGTCTGCCCAAGAGGGGAAAGCAACTGCTAAGTTGAGCAAAAGTACTAAGACCACTAGAGTGATTTGAAAAAGTTTCATGATCATCGCGCTTGTCTTAGGTCTGATGGGGCAATCAATCTGCTGCTCTAGCATTTAGTTACTGTCCTTATTTGGGTTCTCAAAGTTCAAAGCTCGTATACTAAAACTTCTTTAGGCGATTTAGTAAAAGTTAAAATATCTACTGATTTCAGGATAAAACGACTTGGAAAATAAAATCAAATAGTCTTATTTGTTAAAACGATAAGTTAGATTTATATATAGAATGAGAACAAATGGAAAAGCTGAAGTAACAAGTTTATTGTACGAAAGCGATCGCTGTTTGCCGTCAACCCAAAATAAATCTTTTGGCTGAGACATTGAAGCGATGCCTACGGCGGTAAACTACGCTTGAAGCTGAAATTTAAGCAGCCCAAAAAATCGGGGCGGGTTTGGAACCTGACTTTTGACGGCATGTGGAAAAGGTTATTTTGAAGGTTTCTCAAACCCTAACTTTGTGGTTTTTACATCCTTGTGTCCGAGTAATGCCTACACTGTGCGGATGTCGTAGCCGTTTTGTAATAAATGGGTAGCAAAACTGTGGCGAAACGTATGACAACCTACCTTTTTTTGAATACTGGCTTGACGAACCCCTTGTTTTAACGCTTTTTGTAAACTACTCTCGTGCAAACGATGACGACAAACTTCTCCACTACGTGGATCTTTAGTTCTTCAGCCATACTTTCAGGTAGCATAGTCACCCGACTTTCATTTTCCTTTGTATCGCGCACAATAATTTGATATAGAAGTTTTCTGTATATTTCAGACAAGAATTCGTTGTAATGCTTGATATATTAAGATTGAGAAAAAGATTATACGAAAACTTTCCGTATAATAAGTAGTTGGGCGGCACGGAACGAATGAACGACTATAAAGACTCAATGCAGAATTCCCTGAAGCTCGGATTCTTCATCCAGCCCGTCCACCCGCCGTCCCGTTCCTATGGGGACGTTCTCTGCGAGGATCGCGAAGCGGTAATGCTCGCCGATCGGCTCGGCTACCGCGAGGCCTTCATCGGCGAGCATCTCGTCGACTCCGCCGAGACGATCACATCAAGCCTCGCTTTCATTGCGAATCTCGCCGATGCGTGCCCGTCGATCACCTTCGGTACCGGCGTGCTTCCACTCGCCAACTACCACCCGGCGATGGTAGCGGCGCAGGTTGCGATGGTGGATCACCTGGTGCAGGGTCGATTGATCCTGGGAGTCGGACCTGGCGTTCCCGGTGACGCAGAAGCCATCGGAGATTTGGGCTCGGACCGAAATCGCAAGACCCAAGAGGCGCTCGAGCACATGTGCCGGATCTGGAGCGAAGAGCCGCCGTACCGGATCGAAGGCAAGTTCTACCGGACCACCACAGAGCGCTGGCTTGATCGGAACATCGGAGTGGGTGTCGCTGTCCGACCGCTGCAAGAGCCCCATCCGCCCATCGCCATCACCTCGAACCGACCGGGCGCTCAGGGACCGCACGCCGCGGGAGCGCGCGGCTGGTCCGGAATCTCGGCGACCTACGTGGGTGCGTACGTCGTCCGGGCCCACATTAAGAACTACCTGGAAGGACGGCGATCGGCGGGTCTCTGTGCCGATGCTTCCGAGTGGCGCGTGGCGCGCAGCGTTTTCGTGGCCGATGACGAGGCCACGGCACATCGCTACGTGCATCGCGAGGGCGGCGCGCACGACTTCTACTTCCACGTCATGAGGACCAAGCTCGCGAAGGCCGGCGCACTGGACGTCATGCGCGACTTTCCCGACCAACCGGATTCCGAACTCTCTACGAAGCGGTGCATCGAGCGTCTCGTAATCGCGGGAACCCCCCAGAGCGTCGCAGACCAGATTCTTGCATTCCGCAACGAGGTCGGCGCGTTCGGCACACTGCTCTACACGGGCCACGACTGGACCGATCCAGCGCTCGCCCGGCGCTCTATGGAGCTCATGGCGAACGAGGTCTGGCCCCGGATCGATCGGGCCGCGCATGGGACTACACCAAAAGGTCAAACTGACGGTAAGGCATTTTCAGTCTGATAGACTTCTTGGCATTTGTCGGGGTAAAGGGGAAGGTGGGACCCCTGAAGGGGATAAGGGGCAGGGGAAAAGGGTAAAGAAACTCAAAATCCTTTCCCTTTAACCTTTTTCCTTTTCCCTAAGAGTGCAAAAATATATTTTTGCAAGAGGTCTGATGGATAGCCCAACCATTGCGTACAGCCGACGCCCGTCAGCGTGCGCGGCTGACGCAGGCGTTAGACCGCTTCGCGTGACGCAAGATGTTCGTGCCTGATTGTATGAACACGTTAGCGATGCCGTTTCGCTCATTTGTATGACACCAAAATTCACCATCACCGTCCGCCACAAACGATCTGCGGACTTCGCCGCCACGGAAGCCATCGCCACCGCAGCCTTCGCCCACAACGCCCCTGACTTTTCACGGTAAGTCCTCAAACCACGAAACAGCGTGGCTTTTTCCACAGTCTAATTCTCAATAACTCTAAGTTAATGAAAATAGGTAACGTAAAAATTAGGGTTTAAGAAACCCTCAAAATAACCTTTTCCATATGCCGTGAAAAGTCAGGTTTGGAACCTGCCCCGACATCTGATATACTCCGCCCAACGGCTGTAGCTACAGGCTTTAAACTATCAACTAAATGCACCATATCTTCTAAAGAAAGTGCTTGACGGGCATCAGAAACAGATTTTTCTGGTTCTGGGTGACATTCAATAATTAATCCATCTGCACCGCAAGCGATCGCAGCCCTAGCTACAGGTGCTACCAACTCCCGTTTGCCGACGGCATGGGAAGGATCTACAATTACAGGCAAGTGAGTTATTTGCTTGAGTGCTGCCACTGCCCCTAAATCTAGGACGTTACGGGTGTAATCGTCGAAACTGCGAATACCTCTTTCGCACAACACCACATCAGGATTCCCGTGGCTAAGGATATATTCAGCAGCCATGACAAATTCTTCAATAGTCGCTGCTAAACCACGTTTGAGCAGTATAGGTTTACCAGCTTGTCCCAAAGCTTTGAGCAAGTCAAAGTTTTGCATATTGCGGCTACCAACTTGAAGCATATCAGCGTGAGCGGCGACTACTTCAATTTGAGAAATTGACATCACCTCCGTGACAACTGGCATATTGTAATGCGATCGCACCCTAGCTAAAATCTCTAATCCTGACTCTCCCATACCTTGAAAAGCGTAGGGAGATGTACGGGGTTTGTAGACACCACCACGCAACCCCTGTACTGATGCATTAGATAGCCTTTGGGCGACTATCTCCATTTGTTCTAAACTTTCAACAGTGCAGGGCCCGCCAATAATTACTAGTTCTTTACCGCCGAAAGCGATTTCTTTCGAGATTTTAACGATTGTCTGGTGGTTGAGATGGGCTTGTGCAGCAAGTTTGGCATTAATCATGGTTATATTTTCCTGAAAAATTAAGTATTGGGCAAAACAGTGCTGAGTGCTGAGTGCTGAGTGCTGAGTTAAGAGTTAGGAGTTTTGTTTATCACCTTGTCCCCTCATCTCTCTCTTGTCTCCCATGCCCCATGCCCAATGCCCTATTAACAAAAAAGCCCGAAACCTTTATAAAGTTCCGGGCGCGTTTTGATTCATTGGCATGACGCTATTTACCCGGAATTTATTCTGGGCCAAAAGTAAAAGCCATAAAACCAACTAATGAAATAAGTCATGACAATGAAATTCTCCTTAAAAAAACAAAAACCGCAGAGTTTGCTCTGCGGTTCACCGGGCGGTTTCCATTAGGAAACTTAATTCACCCCCGGTGAACCACCCTAAACCAAAAATAAAAGTAGGAATTTGTGTTAAGCATTTGCGGACTTTTTGCTGGAAAACTTAAAAATATACCTATGTAAAATAAAGCTAGCAGAAAGAGTAGGCTTTGTCAAGACCTGCACAAACTATAAAAAAACGATAGACTCAGTACAACTCTGGGGATTAAGACTAATAACGCTTTGCACAATTCAAAATCACGCCCTGTTCTGATTTTACTAGTTGCTTATTTGCGTAGACAAAAACAGCGGCTTGTCATTAGACATGACGATAGTTATATAACCTCAGAAGAAAAAGCCAGGATTGAGAAGTTAAAATATATAATTCTCCTGACTTCATCTTACGAAAGCTTATTGCAGGGAATTGACAACCGCCATACATTATTGCCCAAGTTCTCATTCACCAGATCAATTTTTTAGGATCATCTGTCTCATTATGCCCAGTTCCAAAATCTTAACCCAATCTTTCGACTACTATGGAGCTTACCCCTGCCCAGTCTGTCGAATAGGTAAGATTTCTCACATGCCATTGATGGAAGCTATGGCTTGTGACTTTTGCCAAGAGATTTTTACAGTCAATTTAGAGCAACAGCAAATCAAGATGCCTTCTAGGCAACCACCTTTGACTTGGCGTTGGAATGGGTTTAGTTGGACAGAAGGCCAGTTGGAAGGTGTGGAATTAGGTTGGGGTTATGGATTAGCAGCAGCAGTTTTCATAATTCTTCCCACGACTCTAATTGGCATAGTAGCTTACTATTTTCCTGCTAATCTGAAGGAACCCATTACCTGGATGCCATATATTTGGACGATATTAACCTTCTTATCACATTTATCAATTATTGTCTGGATTTATATTGAAGTCTATCAGATTCCAATTGCAGCATATTTTCGAGCGATCGCTCGATGGAGAAATGGAGAGATGGGAAGATGAGAAATCAATTAAAAATTAAAAATTAAAAAACTTCTGCCCCCTGCCTCCTACCCCCTTTTTCCCAAAGCCCCATAATCCATAACAAATGATGCAGCGTATAAATGACTCCATCACTCATAATTAAGTTGATTGTCCACCAAAATATCGTATGAGCGATCTGGAGCGGTACTACAGAGTTTTGGAATTAGAGCCTGGAGCAACACTTGAAGAAGTGAACCAGGCTTACAAAGATTTAGTCTTTGTTTGGCATCCCGATCGCATTCCCAAAGACAATCTCCGTTTACAGCAGAAAGCACAAGACAAGCTGAAAGCCATAAATGAAGCTCGTGAAAAGTTGCGCTCTCTAAAAACCAAACATCAAACCACACATCAAACTACATATCAAACCACACATCACTCACCGTCACCTCAACAAGAAAAACCATCTCAACCAACTCAGAAACCACCAAAGCAAAACTCAGACTTGAGTGGCAAAGACTACAGTCGGGCAAATTTGAGCAATAAAGACTTATCTGGCAGAAATCTAAGTTATGCCAATTTGAGCGGTGCTAATCTCAGCGATACCTTTATGCACAAAGTCAACCTCAGAGGTGCAAATTTATCTGAAGCAAATTTATTTCGGGCAAATCTACTTTTAGCCGATCTCAGGGAGGCAAATTTACGCGCTGCTAATTTGATTGGAGCGGATCTTAGTGGAGCCGACTTGCGAGGAGCCGACTTGACGGGAGCGCGGATTCGCTCTGGTGAGCGCCTTCTGGTTAAATTAGTTGGTACTAACTTAGCAGGGGCAATTATGCCTGATGGCTCAATTTATCAATAACTGAGGTTGCGCCATAACACCAAAATCCTCATGTAGAGACGCGATTTATCGCGTCTTAAAAAACCAATTATCCAGACTAATAATACCAATTTGAAACAAGTCGGGAATCTGACCTAGCTTTATCCATCCCTACAACCTGCGTGTAAAATTGGATATGATACATCAAGGCTTTTAGGCATTGTGAACTTTTTTATCGGTTGTGCTGTTTGGGCATATAAAGGTTGGGTAGGCGAACTCTATCCCCAAGGTACTCGCACTGCTGATTTTCTCCATCTCTACAGTCGTCGCTTCACCACTGTAGAAGGTAACACTACCTTTTATGCCGTGCCTAACCAAGAAACTGTAACTCGTTGGGCTGCCGAAACACCAACAGGTTTTGAATTTTGTCTAAAATTACCGCGAGATATTACCCATCAAGGGTTGCTAAAACCTTATATTCCAGCTGCTTTAAATTTTTTGGAGGGGATGCGCCCTTTAGGTAAGCATCTTGGCCCAATTTTTGCCCAGTTACCACCCAGCTATGCACCTGCATTACTTGACGATTTGTCCAACTTTCTGGAAGCTTGGCCGCGTACACAAGCACCCCTAGCAGTGGAAGTTCGGCATCCCGACTGGTTCAAAGAACCCCATGCTAGTATTTTGACAGCGCTTTTAGAAAAGTTAGGTGTCGGACGAGTACTGTTAGACTCGCGTCCCATTTACACTGGAGATGATGACCCCCAATTACAATCGGAACGGCGCAAACCTAAATTACCGTTGCAATTGAGTGTGACAGCACCTTTTACTCTGATTCGGTTTATTTCTCATCCGAATTTATCAGTGAATCAGCCATTTATGGAAGAGTGGGTAAGGCAGATTCAACAATGGTTACAAATGGGAGTGCGAATTTATTTCTTTGTCCATTGTCCAATAGAAGCGCGATCGCCTAGCACGGCCCGTCACTTCCAACAGCTATTAGAACAAAGTGGGACACCAGTTCCACCCTTACCTTGGAATAACCTTGAGCATCCCCCCAATCAACTCAGTTTATGGTGATCGTATTTAGTAGATAATTGGGGTTGTAATACTTTTCTGTTAAAGAAAAATTTTTAGAGTAGTTCCATCAAAGGAGGTTGAGATGAGTCGTCTTCTTTATGAAAATTCAGTCTCATATAAAGGATATCTCATAATTCCATTTGTTTTTGGTAAAGCCGACAATTACGAAATTTATTCGTATAAAATGCTATCTGAAATTGGGCACAGAAGCAAATTTCATAAAGCAGAAAATCCAGCAGAAATCTATGGAAGTGACGTTAGTAACATCATTGATATTGCTAAAGAGCATATCGATGAAAATTCCGAGTTTGTTCATCGGGGGGATAGTTTTAAGTCTCGCTATGTTTATCGGAACAATTTGATTATCATCTTCCAAGAAGGAGACAAATATTTTTATGACCATTATCCACCAGAGTTATTAAATAATATTGCAGCTCCAAAGTTATTCAAATCTGAATATGAATGTCTGGATTGGATTAAGCAAGGGTTTGATGGGCGACATGTGCGGCAAAGAGTGATTTGAAGAAGGTACTGACTTTTCACGGTATCTGGAAAACCTATCTCTAAATCTCTCTCCTAAAAGGAGAGAGACTTTAAATTTTCCCCCTTCCCTTGTAGGGAAGGGGGTTAGGGGGTTAGGTCAATCGTTAGCTTTTCCACATAACCTGAAAAGTCAGGAAGCAGGTAGGAGTATTTGCATTTGTGTATTACAGCTATTTTCAAGTAAATAGCTGTAATTTGGAATTTTGCTTTGCAGCATTATTTAAATGTCTGCAATCAACCTTAATTTATTGCGCTTGGCTCCATGTAGATAATTTCCCAAATGTGGCCATCTAAGTCAGCAAATCCATGTCCATACATAAAACCGTGATCTTGCGGTTCATTATAGGTTGTTCCACCAGCAGCGACAGCCTTGCGAATCATTTCATCAACTTGTTCTCGGCTATCAGAAGATAAACACACAAGCACTTCTGTGCTTTTTGTAGCATCACAAATTTCTTTGGGAGTAAACGTCTTAAACTTTTCATAGGTCAAGAGCATGACGAAAATGTTTTCGGACACAATCATACAGGTGGCAGTTTCGTCAGTGAATTGAGAATTAAACTCAAAGCCGAGTTGAGTAAAGAACTCGATAGATTGATTGAGGTTTTTAACTGGCAAATTAACGAAAATTTGAGTACTCATGGGTTCTTTTTTGGAATTATTTCACAGTAAAGGATCGGCGAAAAAGTGCTGAGGTTTTACTCTAGGGAAGACGCCCATAAGCGCCTCCCCACAAGTTAAGGAGTTTGCTGGCAATTGACCATCCAGGGAATGCCGAATTGATCGACCAACATACCAAAGCGGACAGACCAAAAGGTTTGATCGATCGGCATTTTCACTTTTCCGTTTTCTGCCAGGATATGAAAGATGCGTTCTGCCTCCGCTGGCTCGTCAACGCTGATTTGCACGTAAAAGCCTTGGGGCGTTTCAAAATATCCAGGCGGGCTGTCAGACCCCATTAAGAGGCGATCGCCCAGATCGAGGCAGACGTGCATGATTTTGTCATGCCATTCGGCAGGTATATGCTCGGCTGAGGGTGCATCTTTGTGAGTCATCATCATGACAATTTTGCCGCCAAGACAGTGTTCGTAGAACTTGAACGCTGCCTCACAGTTGCCGTTGAACGTTAGATAAGGATTGAGTTTCATGGCGTTACCTCAGTAGATTAGCCTATGGGTTTAGCGTGAATACAGCTTGAGAAGTCTCTGGATCGAATGGAACCGAGAGGTGTTCGTGTAATATCTGCCATTCGCCTTGATTTTTCTGGCAGACAGCGGTGACGCGCATCCAGGTCTGCATTGCTGGATGGTCTTGGGTTCCTGTGAAGCGAAATAGCCAGTGTGCAACCGCTAAGTCTTCGCTGACGGTAATCTTCAGGTCTCGTGTTTCAATCTCAAAGGTGTCGGGGAAGTAAGGCAAACATTCTTTCCACACTTGACGCCAAGCATCTTTCCCTTGGGTTTGGAAAGGAGGTTTAACATCGAAGACGATAATCTCGTTGGCATAGTGGGACATGATTTGCTCAACATCCTTGGCGCAGATAGCGCGTTGTTGCTCGGCAATTAGTTGGCGAATCTGAACTTCGTTAGTTGCGATCGCGTTTTTGGTTGTCATCGTCATCTCTCCTTTTGGGTTGAGGTTGAGTGCAGTTACAAATTCTCTGGCAAGCCTGCAACTTCAATCACAGGCCGAATTTCAACGGTGCCGACGTGCGCGCCTGGAATCCGCGCGGCGATCGCGATCGCTTCGTCGAGATCCTGAGCATTAATCAGAAAAAAACCGCCTAATTGTTCGCGAGTTTCTGCAAACGGCCCGTCAGTTACTAGTGGTTTGCCATCGCGCACCCGAACGCTGGTTGCAGTTGCCACAGGATGGAGTGGGGCGGTTGCGAGATACTGCCCCTTCGAGTTGAGTTGTTGTGCCAGTTGCGCGGATTCTACATAACAATGTTCCCGTTCAGTTTGGCTCAGGGCATTTTCCTCCAGGTAAATCAGCAGCAAATATTTCATCGGGTTGCCTCCTTTATTTCCTGTTGTTACTTCCCTTCTTTCGTAAGTCGAACGGTGCTGGCTCAAATCGACACCCCGCCAAAAATTTTTATCGTTTAGTACGATCTGGGTATACCTCCCTTGTTTCCTTTTGTTAGTAAGTCGAACGGCGCTAACTCAAATCGACACCTTGCCAAAAATTTTTATCGAAGAAAAGAGAAAAAATACCTCCTTGCCCCCTGCCCCCTGCCTCCTTCAATTCAGGTATGATCCCAAACGCAAAAACAGACGTAGAACAAGCGATCGCCTCCCTCTATCGGGCTGAATGGGGGCGGATCGTCGCCATCCTCATCCGGTTGGTGGGGGATTTTGATGTGGCTGAAGAAGCGGTACAGGAAGCCTTTATCGCTGCCGTGAATCAATGGCAGTCGAGCGGCGTGCCCGATCTCCCCCGTGCGTGGATCGTCAAAACAGCCCGATACAAAGCCATCGATCGCCTCCGACGGCGGACACGGCTGACGGAAAAATTGGAATGGTACGCCGCCTCCGGGTTAATCCCAACCCGTGAGGAGCCAACTTACGATACAGACGAAATTCCAGACGATCGACTGCGGCTGATCTTTACTTGCTGCCACCCAGCACTGGCGATCGAGGCGCAGGTTGCTTTGACGCTGCGGCTGCTGGGCGGACTTGAAACAGATGAAATTGCGCGGGCGTTTCTCGTGCCCACGGCAACGATGGCGCAACGACTGGTACGCGCCAAACGCAAGATTCGGGATGCAGGTATTCCCTATAAAGTGCCGGACACAACCGATCTGTCTGTGCGGGTGGACGCAGTGCTGACGGCGATCTATCTGATTTTCAATGAGGGCTACGCGACGACTAGGGGCGAGACGATGATGAGGGCTGACCTTTGCACAGAAGCAATTCGGCTGAGTCGCCTCGTGAGGACGTTGATGGCACCCCAACCGCCCTCAGAAGTAACTGCACTCTTGGCGCTGATGTTGCTGCACGACTCCCGGCGCGATGCCCGTTTGGATGAGGCAGGCGATCTGGTGTTGCTCGAAGATCAAGATCGTAGTCGCTGGAATCAACAACAGATTGCTGAGGCGCTGCCGCTCGTTGAGGAGTCACTGCGGGGTGGAACTGGCCCGTTTGGAGTGCAAGCAGCGATCGCGGCACTACATTGTCAGGCAGCACAAGCAGAAGAAACGGACTGGTTACAAATTGTCCGCCTCTATGATTTGCTCGAACGCTTGCAGCCCTCGGCGATTGTGTCGCTGAATCGGGCGGTGGCGATCTCTATGATAGAGAGTCCTCAGACGACCCTCGAACTCATTGATGGGCTTGCTCCCCAACTTAATGGCTACCATCTATTTCACGCCACCCGTGCGGAGATGCTGCGCCGCATTGGAGCCTCAGCGTCAGCCGCAGAGAGCTACGCGATCGCGCTTATGCTGGTTACAAATGACAGCGAACGCCGCTTTCTGGAGCGTCGGCTGCGCGAAGTTCAGCCCTAACATCCAGCATCACCGGACACGCGAAGAATTATTGATTACCAAGATTGTGTTCAGTTACTGATTAAACTTTGGTTAAGGGGGAAAGGGGAAGGGTAAAAGGGAAAAACCTTTAACCCAAACCCCAATTCCAAGTTAAAAATGCTTAACCGAACAGTATTGAAACCGTATCAATGTGCTGCTGTAACACCTTCATGATGCCAATCTACTCGGTTCATACGATAAACGAAGCAGTCATCGTCACCAAATCGTCGAGACTCGACAAATCGGAAACCAAAACGTTCATAAAAGCGGTGGACGCGGGTATTGCCAGCAAGTGGATCGACGAGTACAGCTATCACTTGCGGGTCAGCAAAACATCGAGCAAGTGCAAGCTGCATCATTTGGGTTCCATAGCCTTTGCCCAAATCACTCTCTTCCCCAATCCAGATATCAATAGCGCGAAGATTCGCCGGAACATCACCCCAGTAGTGACTATCCTCACGTGCCGGATCGATAATCTGAAGAAATCCGATGGGGCGACCATCAATTTCAGCAATCAATTGCTCTCTCCATTCAGGAGTGCGGTCAAGTTCCGTCTCCCAGCCCCAGTCATCGTTAGGATCGGACTCTACCACATGAGGTTGCTCATCCCAATGTCGCAGCAGATCCAAATCAGCAAAGGTAGCAGGGCGGAGATTTATCCTCATTGAAGGTGTTACGTTATAGTTCATGGTTTTACTCAGGTTAGTTAGCACTTACCTACTCATATTTACCGTGGTGTAACCAAATACTAAAGGATAGGGGAATTTTACCAAGAAGCGATCGCCTACGGCGGGCGGGTACGCCATCGCACAGTGAAGATATATACAAATCTAAAGACTTTATTAAATAGCTACCCAGGTAGAAAACGGGTAGTTCTCCGCTATCTTTAAGCAAGCGATTCAGGGATGATTAGTTCTATAGAAAAGCGCCAGCAAAAATTTTAGGCTGGCATTTAATAAACCGCATATAAATCAAAGCCCTGAACTTTTATCAGGGCTTTTTAAATTTAAGCAGAGTAATCGCAGCCTTTTGAGTCTGATTATTTCGTTGAAGCGATCAATTATTTATACAGTAGTGCTAGTGCTGAAACACTGATGGCAATACTGGAAAAATTGATACTGCAAGAAAACCGTAATTTTCATCTAATTCAAAAAACAGAAGCTGCTTTTCGTCAAAATTTTTCTCTGAGTGAAGGTATTTGCATTTTCGGGTAAAGCACTCTACGAAAATTGCTCTATAAATAGTATACAGAATAAACTACTATAAAACTATCGGAATAGTGTCTTTAAAGATTATGAGCAACACTAAAAAAGTTAGTGACGACTTAAGCGCTGCTGGACAACTAACTTCTGAAGAGTTAAAACAGGCAGCCCAAGAGGGATTTAAGTCAGTGCTGAACCTGCGTTCTCCTGATGAAGCAGGTTTTCTCAGTGACGAACAGCAGCAAGCTCAAGCGGCTGGACTGCAATATGCTAATGTGCCATTAAAGCCTTCAGAAGCAAATCAAGAGCAAACAGAGTTAGCAATTCAGGAGATTGAGAACTTACCCAAACCAATTTTAATTCACTGTGCTGCTGGAGCAAGGGCTGGTGGTATCGCCTTGATTGCCAATGCTATTAGTGAAGGTCTGACTTATGAGGAAATTAGTCAGAAAGCTCAAGAGCTTGGTTTAAATCTAGAACAACCCCACCTCAAGCAATTCCTACTTGAAAAGTATATTGCCAAGCAAAAATGACTAACTCAGCACCAAGTCGTTTGGGTGAACTCGCCAACCTGTTTTTTAAATTGGGCGTCATCGGCTTTGGGGGCCCGGTTGCCCATATTGCCATGATTGAAGATGAAGTAGTTAAGCGGCGTCAATGGTTGACAAGGGAGCATTTTCTAGATTTGCTGGGTGCAACTAACCTAATTCCTGGGCCAAATTCTACAGAAATGGCTATCCATATAGGATACATCTATGCAGGATGGCTGGGGCTGATTGTGTCAGGCGTTTGTTTTGTCTTACCTGCGGTTTTAATTACTGGTGGATTTGCTTGGGTTTATGTTGCCTACGGTACTCTACCCCAAATTGCTCCTTTACTTTATGGCATTAAACCAGCTGTTTTAGCAATCATCATCAATGCCCTGTGGGGCTTGGCAAAAAAGGCTGTGAAAACTCGCCAATTACTAGTGATTGCTTTCGCTGTGGCATTGCTGACATTGTTATTGAAATTAAATGAAGTAATTGCCCTGTTAATTGGGGGATTGCTGGGTATGGTTTGGTTACATTCTGGCGAGAAAAACGATAAACCAGGAGATAAAGCCAACTTTCTGATTGCTAGTCTCAGTACAGGTGCAACTTTGAAAGCATCCGCTGTACTTGCTACATCGCTAGCTACTGCATCTAATGTAGCCAACGTTTCTTTATGGCAGTTGGGTTGGTTTTTTCTGAAAGTTGGTAGTGTCTTGTTTGGTGGTGGCTACCTTTTGGTGGCTTTTCTGCAAGGAGGATTAGTTCAAGAATACGGCTGGCTGACACAACAGCAGTTATTAGATGCGATCGCAATTGGTCAATTTACCCCTGGGCCAGTACTTTCCACTGCTACGTTTATCGGTTATGTGATTGCTGGCATACCTGGCGCAATTGTTGCCACCATTGGAATTTTTCTACCTTCTTTTGTTTTCGTTGCTGCCCTGAATCCGCTAATTCCACGCTTACGAGCCTCTTCTTGGACTAGAGCATTTTTGGATGCTGTGAATGTTAGTGCTGTAGCGTTAATGGTTGTTACTACTCTGCAACTGGGGGCGGCAACTTTAACATTACCACAAGCCCCATTTGTAGATTTTCTCGGCTTGGCGATCGCGATCGTCTCAGCCATTTTAGCTATTCGCTTTCGCATCAATGCTGCATGGCTAGTATTTGGTAGCGCCTTCATTGGCTGGGGTGCTTCACTCTTGGGCTACACTCGATGAAGTCGTAGGGGTGCAAGAAGACCTATTGGTGTCAACTTAAGCTCAAACGCTTATTCCACATGCGTTTTACCCCCCTTAATCCCCTCTTATAAAGGGGGGAAACAAGAAAATCCAGTTCCCTCCCCAATACATACGGGGAGGGTTAGGGTGGCAATACGGTTCGGTTAAAGGGTAAAGGGGAAAGGGGAAGGGTTTTGAATACATCCTTTCCCCTTTACCCGCAAACCCATTCCCCAGATCATAAGGAAAGTGAAAAATGCTTATCCGAACCGTATTGGTTAGGGTGGGGTAACGCAGATCGTGATGGGAAGCCAGACAACTGAATATCACGTTTTGGCAAGGGTTTCACGTTAAGTTGACACCAATGAAGAAGGCCTTGCGCTCTTACCGCGTAGTCTATTTACCTGAAAATAGCTGTAAGCTTTCTATGCTCTCTATGACTCGAATTGATAGAGATTTTTCTGATTTTGACGGCTTAAGTAAGTCAAAAAATAGATATATTAAATCTTGCTTTCAAACTACTTTCATGTGATAATCACCATTAAGTACGGTAAGTACGTAAATTTTTAGTAGTTAATAGTCAGAGTTCAAAAATTTAGCTTTTTATCTATTTTTAAATAGATGTAGTTTGGATTGAGCAACGCGAAACCCAACATTGATCGGAGTGTTGGGTTCCGTTACTCAACCATCCGAGAATTTTGTTTGCAACAGTTTAGCCTTGCCACGCCAGTACTTATATTTAATTTATAAATCAACTCTGACTTATTTGTGGAAAGAAAGTTAACTTAAACTAAGGTGAAATATGTCAATTCAAGACACAGCATCTAATTGGGAACAACTGTTAGAAATTGCCCAAAAAAATACCCCGGCTCGACGGGTGCGTAGACCAGGGCAATCTCCTTCTACCGCTCCCATCCCTAGCAGTCTCCATAAACTGCCGCCAGATACAGAACCGCCAGTACTGCTCTACCGCGATACTAACTCTTGGTGTCCATTTTGCGAACGCGTTTGGTTTGCTCTCGAAGAAAAAGAAATTCCCTTTGCAACAGAGTTTATCGACTTGAATAACAAGCCTAAATGGTATACCGATTTAGTTCCCACAACCCTTGTCCCTGCGGCCAAAATTGAGGACAAGTTAGTTTACGAATCCAAAGATATTCTGTTAGCCTTGGAAGAACGATTTGGGCCAACTTTGCTGCCTGAAGACCCAGAAGAAAATGCCCTTGCTAGACAATGGCTTGAGGATGCTGAAACCAATGGTGTCAGAGACATCGCCTACAAATTTCTCAGACAAGCCCCGGAAGATCCGCATGAACTAGCAAGTTTACAAGCAGCTTTTGAAGCGAAATTAGACGAACTGGAGCAGCTTCTCGGAAAGTATCCTGGCCCATACTTTTTGTCAACATTTAGCGTCGTAGATATTACCTATAGTCCCCATTTAGACAGATTGGCCGCTAACTTACCCGTTTATCAGGGATATCACCTCAAGGGAAATCCCCGGTATCCTCGGATCAACGCTTGGTTTGAAGCGCTCAAACAGCGTCCCGCTTATCACCGCGTCAAATCGGATGATACCACCAACAATTTACTTTTGCGTCGTCGGTGGGGCGTGACACCAATCGGCAATCCTTTGCCACCTGACCCGGCTATTAGCCAAGAAATCCAATTTCGGGCAGAAGCGGCTGAAAGGTTGACTGATAACCGAGAAGTTGCTTTAGGAGATATTCTGAAAAACTCCGGGGTGCAAGCATTGGCGGTCAATGGCGACACCACAGCCGTTAAAGAAGCGGTTGATTTTCACCTCAGATTGCTGGCTGATTATCTCATCAATGGCAATGGTGCAGCATTACCGTGGGGACGCGTGGGTGGTAAAGACAATGCCGATCCGACTGCGGCGGCGGTTGGTGCTATCACACTCGCCTATGTGAGAAATCGCATCTGTGCGCCACGAGATATGAGCGCTGGTGCTGCAACTGCATTCCGCGCAGCAGCAGATAAAGTGTTGGCATCTCTTTATTAGCGATCGCATTTCCAAGTTATATCAAGTCCTGGTAATTAGTTATGATTTCCACAATCATTGCACCCCACCCCCAGCCCCTCCCCGCTCTTCGGGCTGTGGTGTACACACAAGTCAAATTACCCCCCTTAATCCCCCCGATGTATTGGGGGGAAATAAGAAATCTAGTTCCCTCCCCTTTCTAAGGGGAGGGTTAGGGTGGGGTAAAACTGACATGAAAAACCAAGTGAGTAAACTATTTCAGACTTGTGTGTACACCGTAGGCTCTTCGGGAGGGGAGACAAAGCGTAGCTTTGGCGGGGTGGGGTTCTTGAGGTTTAATAAGTAATCAAGCGGACATGATATCATTTGCAAAAAAATGTAGAGACGTAGCAGTGATACGTCTCTACAAAGGTTTTAGATGGAGATATCTTATCGATAATCTTGACTTTGAATGCTCCCTAAACGGGCAGCATCGCGAATATTGTAATCAGCACGGGTAAAGCGATTTAGCTGCATTTCAAAAAAGTCTCGATTAGCTTGTAAATGTTTAGGATTTTGGTCATCCAAAGGATATAAAAGTGCAGTTCGCAAAGCTTGAATTACCGCAGAAGTAACACAATACATTGAGCGTTGAAAACTCACTCCCAACTGAATCAACATATCTTCTTCACCCCGGCAATGTTGGCTGTAGTAATCAACAAGATATGGTGGCAGAAAATGCAACATATCTTGCATTAATAATGTGGGTGGTATGCCAGCAGTACCCACTGGAAATACATCAGCGTAAAGAATACCAAAGTGAAAGTCTTTCTGGTCTGCCGGCACTTGACGCGCTTGAGCATTATAAGATTTTGTCCCTCGGAAGGGTGCAGTGCGGTAGAAAACTGCTTCTACGTAAGGTAATGCAGCTTCATATAACCACATGAAACCCTTGGATTTGGGGATAATTTCGTAGCATTCACCACGAATATAAACGTGATGATAAATGGGACGACCTGCGATCGCAAATATACCATTAACTAAGAAACTCATTGCCTCTGGGACGCTGCTAATGGTACCTTCATCATAGCGATCGGACATTTCAAAGAATACCGGGGCCATGACTTCCCAGAATAAGCCCAGGTTGGCGTAGTATGACATCTGGCGACACTGTTCCAAAAACATATCGGGGAACAGGTTGTAAAGTCCCAGCATTACGGGATTCCCTTGGAAGTAAGCTTTAATTGCCCGGTCGGCGTTGGCTTTGTATTCTTCAGAATCTAGGTAAGGATCAAATTGTCCACCCATCCCTCTGTGCCACAACATCGCCCGCATACAAGCTTCCGCAAATTCCATGTTAATGCGATCGTGCAACAAGTGATGCAACAACTTCGGCATTTTGAAAGTTTCACCCTTCTCGATAAATGCCAAAAGTTCTGGATGGGCAGTAGCTTCACCGCGCCAAATTCTTAAATCGGCATCATCACCAGCGTAATGATTATGCAGTTCTAAATACTCTTTGGGCAAGAAGTATTTAAAGAAGGGAAGCGGGTTTAAAAATTCGCGTTCGGCAATATAAAGTAGGTCACGCCAGTAGAAATCCATCGGTACAGCATAAGCTTTGTATAAACCGATGATTTGCATCAAATTTTCTGGAGTATCAGGTAACATTGCACCGCCTGCTTCTAAGCGGTGAATTACTTCGGCAAATTCGTGTTTGGAAGGAGGTAATTTAATCGCAGTTTTAATTGCTGTCATGTTATGAGGAATGGAGAATGGGGAGTGAGGAAGAAACTGTAACCCTATTTCAGAGCTACTTCAGAAATTACGGTTTTTTCTAAAGAGGGAATTGCAGCTACCATCGTTGTAGTTGTGGATTCACTCCAACGCACTAACCAAGTAGGTTGTACTCCCAAAAAGATAATAAAAGCTGCCAAAATTAAAGCTGGTATTTTCTCAGACCAAAGAACTTTAGGATAGTAAGCGAAGTTATCAAGTCTGCCAAAACAAGTGCGATTGAGGAGGATAACAAAATAAACTGCGGTTAATCCACTAGCTACTACACACAAAATTGTCGGGATGGGAAAGACAGAGAAACTACCTTGAAAGACGATAAATTCGGCGATGAATCCTGTTAAACCAGGAATACCTGCGCTAGCCATTCCACTTAAGACTAGTAAGGCGCTAATTAGGGGTAAACCGCGTATAGGACTCATCAAACCATTGAGTTTATCTAACTCGCGTGTACCAACTTTCGCTTCCACGACTCCCACCAAGTGGAACAGAATCGCCAAGATGATACCGTGGCTAAACATTTGGGCGACTGCACCAACGAGTGCTAAGGGAGTACTAGCGGCACCAGCTAGCAAGATATAGCCCATGTGACCAACGGAACTGTATGCTACCATGCGCTTGATATCTTTTTGAGCGATCGCAATTACTGCCCCATAGATAGCGCTGATTGCTCCCCAAATTGCTAAAGTCGGTGCAATAATACTCCAAGCATGGGGAAACATACCCAACCCAAATCGCAACAATCCATAGGTTCCCAGTTTTGCCAATACGCCACCGAGAAGAATGGCAATTGGTGCTGAAGCCTCAACATAAGCATCGGGTAGCCAAGTATGGAAGGGAATTAAGGGAATTTTAATGCCAAAACCTAATACTATTCCTGCTAGTAAAAGGATTTGCTTTGTTGTTGAGAGGTTTTCTGTAGAGACTGCATCAAAAGCAAAATTGGTAGAACCACTAAGCCATACCATACCCAAGAATGTCGCCAGAATTAAGGCTCCCGAAACAGCAGTGTAAATCAGGAATTTCATCCCAGCATAACCCCGTTTTGCCCCTCCCCAAATGGAAATTAGCAAATAGAAGGGGATTAATTCTAGTTCGTAGAATAAGAAGAATAGCAGCAAATTTTCCGCGAGAAAAGCACCTGCGACTCCTCCACTAACTAATAAAATCATCGAGTAGAACAGTCGAGGACGTTCAGTTTCTTGACTACTGCTGTAAATAGCAATCCAGGTGAGCAGGCTATTTAACACCAACATCAAGATAGAAAGCCCATCAACACCTAATTGATAGCTCAATCCAAGGGTTTCATTCCAGGGTAAATACTCTTTAAATTGCATTTCTGGATTGCTGATATCAAATTTTAGTAGGATAAACAGATTCCAGAAGAGAACTATTCCCGAAAAAATCAATGCTATTAACCGAATGCGATTCTTAGGTATGCTTACAGGTAATATTGCTATGAGAATAGCAGCGAAAATCGGGAGCCAAATCAAGACACTTAACATGGTAATTTTGTCCTTTGTTCTTTGTCTTTTGTCCTTTGTCTTTTGTCGTTTATGACTTATTCTTAGCCAATGACCAATGACTAATGACAAAGGACAAAAAAGCTAACTGACTACGGTAATTCTTCCAGTATCTAAATCGTAATAACCACCGACTATTTTCAGTTTTTCTGCCTTGATTAACTCAGATAAAACTGTCGATGATTTCAATTTTTCAACTTGTGCCAAAATATTTGCTTTACAAGCATTTTCTAACTTATCTCCTGATTGATCTTTTGATTTTTCTACACTTGGTTTAATTGCTTCAAGTAAACTTCCAATTTGCCCTGGCACTTGAGCACCTTTGATTGCAGCATCTACTGCACCACATCTTTCATGTCCCACTACCATGATGACTTTGGCACCTAATACTAAGCTGCCAAATTCTAGGCTACCAATTTCTTCTCGCGTGGCAATATTACCAGCTACCCGGCAGACAAATAAATCTCCAAGTCCTTGGTCAAAAACAATCTCTGAAGGTACGCGTGAATCTGCACAACCTAGAATAGAAGCAAAGGGCTTTTGACCTTTGGCAACTTCGACTAAACGTGATTGAGTTTGGTTGGGATTGCGACGTTTTGCTTTAACAAATCTTTGATTCCCATCCAATAAATTTTGCAATGCCTTGTCGGGGGTAACATCATCTTCTGCTGGGGCTTTTTTTTCGGCTGCAAGTAAGTTCGAGCTAAGTCCGGCTGTCAATACACCTGTACCGATCGCACCTGCACTAAACTTCAATAAACTTCTTCTGGAAACATTGATTTGGGGATATTGTCTGCTCATGAAATTCTCCTCACAATATTAAACTGTTAACTTTTAGTAGGATAGTTACTGCTATCCAATTGTCGAGATTTGAAAAACCATATTTAAAAACTGCATTCCCCAAAATTGCCAAGTTACCCACATTCCTAAAAGACTCACTCCTAAAAGAACAGTGAATGCATAAAATTGGGTTTGCCCAGAATTGCTGTATTTAAGACCTTCGCCACCTAATAGCGAAAATAAACCAACAAAATTCACGATGCCATCGACTACAAAGCGGTCAATCATATCGGCAAGTTGGGAAATTTTGGCAACTCCAAAAATTATGGTCATTTTATAGAGTTTTGGAGTGTAAAAGTCGTATGCGAACAAGTCCTGCAAACCTTGCCAAGGGAGACGAATCGGTTTAGGAATGTTGCTTAAATAAATCACGCCAGTGATGCTACAACCGAAAATACTTGACCAAATTAAAAGCAGTGCTACATCTTTATTTAGACTTGCCCAATCGGGTAAAAGTGATAAGCTTTGCAACACTAAAGGAAGATGTAAACTGACACCAAGTAAAATCATTGTTGGCAGAATCATTGGCCAGTGAGCTTCAGGCGATCGCTGACTCATTTGTGTTGCTTTACCGCCAAAAATTAAACCAAATTCTCTGGTTAAACTCACGGCTGTTAAAGCATTTACCGCTATCACTACTCCGACTAACCAAGGTTGGGTTTCCCACAACCCATCTGCTAGTTTCACCAGCGCCCAAAAGCTACCCAATGGTGGAAAACCAATTAATCCCAATGTCCCGATGATAAAAGCGATCGCGGAAATCGGGCGACGCGTCCACAATCCGCCTAATTGGGTGACATCTTGGGTAATGCTATTCCAAATGATTCCGCCAGTACTCATCACCAACAGGGCTGCGGATATAGCGTGAGTGAGTACTAACAATAGCGCTGCTTCGTATTCTTGCACTCCTACAGCGATGAATACTAAACCCATGTACGCACTGACAGAATAGGATTGGCAGCGTTTAAGATCGATTTGAGCGATCGCAATTAAAGAAGCACCCACAGCTGTCACCGCACCAATGACAACCATCGCTGAGGAAGCTATGGGCGAGATGCTTAACACAGGTTGCAATTTAATTAGCACCCATGCACCACTAGCTACTACTACCGAGTTCCGCAAAATTGTACTGGGAACGGGGCCTTCCATCGCTTCATCTAGCCATAAATGCAGGGGAAATTGGGCACATTTACCCATTGGTCCAGCAATTAAAGCTAAACTTACCAGTGCCATAGTTGTCGGGTTGACGTTAGCAGTAGCCGCCCATTCAGCTAATTCTGGATAATTCCAAGTTCCAGCTAAAGGCCATAATGCCAACACGCCTATCAGCAAGAACAAGTCTCCCACGCGCTTGGTTAAAAACGCATCTCTGGCACCTGAAACTACTAGCGGCTGACTAAACCATAAGCCGACTAGTAGATAGGTTCCCAGCGTTAGGACTTCCAAAATTACATAGCTGAAGAACAAGTTATTACACAAAGCAAGGGCACATAATCCCGCTTCAAATAATCCTAATAAAGAATAGAAGCGTCCCCAACCCCAATCCATTTCCATGTAACCGATGGCATAAATCTGGGCCAGCAAATTCAAGCCAGTAATCACAACCAATGCGCCGACACTCACCGAGGATATATCCAAAGCAATGGTTAAGTCTAAACCAGCCGTAGATAACCACGGAATAAATACTTCTTGGGCTGGATAATTCCAAGTTGCTTGTAAGGCGATCGCACTATGCACAAACGCCAAAAATGTCATCACCAAATTTACATAACCCGCCGGTCTTGGCCCCGTTTTCCTAATGATCCCCGGCGACCAAGGCACGGCTAACAAGCCACCTATTAAGGCATAGCACGGAACTAGCCAAACAGTCTCTAGTAGAAACTGAGCCATTAACTCACCTCTATAATTGTCATCAAAACCTATGGGTTTTCAATCAACTCGCGTTGATCTCTGTTAACCCAGCGATGTCTACGACGGGCTACGCCTACGCAAAACATACAAGTTTATCTTTATTTAATGTTGTTAGAAACAGCTTACCGTTATATCTGTCAAAATGGAATTAGTTAATTAAATAAATTTGAGATAAGAACTCTAATTATTTCTTATATAATCAACTATTTAAGTAAGGATTAATAGGTATTTATTCTTATGTATGCATCAAGTCAGGGATAAATCAATAGTTATCATTAGTTTTATCAATCGATCTAAATAATTAAGAGACGCAATCAATCGCGTCTCTATAAATCGACTAAATATAATTTATATTTGGTTGATTTTGTCAACCTGCCAGTGAGAGATAGTAATGGCAGGTGGCGAGATAACTTGACTGATGGGGGCGGGTTTCATGTCCCGGTAGTCCAGGAGTTGGACTACGATGAGGTAGGCGATCGCTAAAATGACCGAAATCGCACCTGTAAGAATAGCAATTAATTTTGAACGTTCCATCAGTATTTCCTGTAATGAAAGTTATTGTGCAGTGTTTATATCCACATAATAAACTCGGCTATAGTTTCTGGGCATGAAAGGTTGTTTGAAAAATGATTGGCTACGCTGGTAACAAAATAACCTATTTTTAATTGCTATAACCCTTGATTTTTAAAGCTTTTTGGGGAATGAAACAGCCCTGCTCTCCCATCCGTGATATCATGTCCGCCAAATTACCCATAATAAAAGAACCCCACCCCCAACCCCTCCCCGCCTGCGGGGCTACGGTGTACACACAAGTCTGAAGTCGTTTACGAATCTGGTTTTTACCCCACCCTAACCCTCCCCTTGCAAAGGGGAGGGAACAAGATTCGATTCTTTCCCCCCTTTCCAAGGCTACGGTGTACACACAAGTCGTGAAATTCCACCTGACACTTGGTTTCGTCCTCTAGCAGTAGGATTGTGCGATCGCTCTGAAAGTCTGTCATTGCGTTCGCGTAGCGTCTCGTAGAGAGGAGAAACGACGAAGCAATCGCTTTAACTCACGGGATTATGTGATTACTTCGCTCCGTTATCACTGCGCTCGTAATGACTATTTTTGGGGTCTATAACGCCTGAAACCCTTTCAGATAGTACTTGTGTGTACACCGTAGGCCTGCGGGGAGGGGAGACAAAGCACAGCTTTGGCGGGGTGGGGTTCTTCGGGTTTAATAAGCAATCAAGCGGACATGATATGAGAGGGGATGAGGGTGTGAGGGATTTGCAAAACGCCTGTCTAATATAGTTTTCGGCTTAAGTTGACACCAATGGGCCTTGCGCCCCTACTATAGGATATTTTTTTATAGCCGTAGTCACATAGATTAGGACAGTGTTGAGTATTGATTGCTCAAAGGCCTGAAACGACTGGATTTTTGTTTAGCACTCAGCACTCAGCACTCAGCACTCAGCACTCAGCCACTCAACACTCAGCACTCAGCACTCAGCACTCAGCACTCAGCACTCAGCACTCAGCCACTCAGCACTTTGCATAACTGGAAGTCTTTTATCGCGTCTTGAAAGACTAATTATCTACACCAATAACCCTTAACTCAAGCGTATTGATTTAAAATCGCGTTTCATACTCAACTAGGAGTTGATTTTCATCCCCCAAATCAGTTGAGCCTCGCATCAGAATTTCGTCATTGACTCGATAGAGCACATTGTAACGAAAAGAGTCATCGCTAGAAAGAGCGCGTGATAAAGAGGCAGAGAAATTTCTATTGATGTCAAATACACCTTCTGCTGATAAATTCAGAATTGAAGCTCTTGATACTTCATTGTTAGTAGCAGGAGTAGGAAATATCCGAAACTCACTGAAACCAACAGCCTGTCCGATCGCAGTAATAGTTCCTTGTAAACTACCTAAAATGGTAGAACTAGCGAAATTAGTCAGCCCTTGCCCTGCATCTGCTTGACCGAAAGAACCCAGAATTGAGCCACCCAGCAGAGCAACTATTTCTCCCTTACTACGGCTAGGTTCGCTCGTCAGTTCTAAATTGTCACCCAATTTACTAGCTGGCCCGTTCACCCTAGCTTGAACGCGAACGCTACGTAAAGTCCCAAAGTTATTGACAGAAACATCGCTGACTTCAGAAGACAAGGGTGATTCCAAAGTTTGAGTGTTCCTTGCTGATGCTTCCGGTACAATTGCGGTCAGTCGGACATCCAAAGTAGGGTCAAGTCCTTGACTAGGAGTAAACTGCGCAGTGTGTTCATAGCCCCGCGCCAAGGTAAACTCAGTAGAAAATAAGCTTAGTCGTCCTCCTGTCAAACGAATGACTCCTTCAGGAAGTGGTTTGGCTAATGTACCATTGATAGTCAAGCCGCCTGTTGCATCAAAGCTCAATAAAGGCTGACTTAATGCCGCTCCTCCTGGTACAAAGCTTAGTAGAGACTGAGTTGTAACACGAATATCTTTGTCTAAAATCAACTTTAAATCTGCAAACTCTACAGGTAAATTGGGTGGAGTTGCGGCGCTAGTGCTTGCGTCTGCTGTCGCCACTGGCTTAGTGCTTCCTTCCACTGTAGCCACTGGGTTAGCGCTATTCTCTGCTGTCGGTGCGACGTTAGGGTTAACTTCTTCTCTATTTAGATTGATGACTTTAGTATTAGCCTCTGCTGTCGTTGCTGATTTTTTAGCAGTAGCAGTCGAGTTGCCAATAATCACCTGACCATCACTCAATTTAATCTCTCCACCAATTACAGGTTTTAACGCCGTGCCGCGAATCACGACATCGCCGCCAACACCACCTTCATACAATCCTGCAATTTCAAAATTGAGTTTGTCTGCTATTGATACCGTGAGAGGGTTTGATGTTGCTTGCTGAGGCTGAAGAATTGGGAGGATGCCTGATGCACTTACTTGCCCTTCATTGTAAGTGCCTTGGATACCTTGGACATTCACACTATTACCATTAAACTGCGCTGTTCCTGTGACATTCGTTAGGGGTTCAGATAAGGCTTTAGCGCTAAAAGTTGCATCATTAAGTGTGACATTGCCATTAATAATTGGTTCGTTTAAAGTACCTTGAACATTTAAATCTACTTGTCCTTGACCATTTACCCAAGCGACTTGATTGTTAGTAAACAGGTTTAACAGTGCTAATCCTTCATTATTCACATTGGCGTTGATGCTGATTTGATTGCTATCCGGTTGCACTTCGGCAAAAGGTAACGGAGCAGGTACGTTACCTGTAATGGTAACTGGCTGCGTTCCTGTCACTAGTAAGGTACTGTCAAAATTCAAACGAGCATTGTTGTAATCAAAGTTCACTTGTCCTGTTTGCACGGGTTGCTTGTTAAGAGTTGCATTCGCCAGTGTCACTTCCCCTTGGACTCTAGGATCTTGTAAACTACCTCCCAAGGTGGCGTTAGCATTCACATTACCAGTGATATCTACGGGATATTTTTCGATCAAAGGTTCTAAAAGTGATAGAGGTAGACTGGCTACATTCAATTTTCCAGATAGTTGCTCAGTTCCTAACTGCCCCGAAAATGCCACTAGTCCTTGATTAATCCCCACGCTCAAGGGCGAAAGGGTGACGATACCATCGGCAAAATTGCCTTGAGCAACAACTTGATTGATGGAATAATTACCCCATTGCCAGTTAGCACCTTGAAAATTAAAGCCAACGTTCAACCCAGATTTTAACGAGCCATTGGCTGTAATTGCTCCGTTTAAAGCACCTGTTAATTCTGCAAGGCTGGGCAAAGATGGGGTTTGTTTTGTTTCTGCTTGCTGTTCTTTGGCGATCGCTGTTGTAATATTCGAGAAATATGCTAACTGTGTTTTCAAATCTGTATCGGGCAAACTGACAGACTCAGTTTCAAGTGCTTCTGCTCCAGCTAATGTTGGAGGTTGTAACCCAGTATTAAGGTCTTGAAAGTCGAAGATATTAAACGCTTGTAAGAGTCTCTGGATTTTGGCTTCGGCAAAATTAGCTTGAAATTGAAATTGCGGGTCATTCCCTGCTTGCACGTTACCACTGAGGGCGATGTTGCTATCGCCAATCCGCAATAGACCATTAGCCAAGCTAGCTGTACCATCGGCATAATTGATGTTGCCGCGAAATTCATCGGCTGCAACTCTGGCAACGCGAGGCCCTGCGATCGCCACATCCCCTGCAATGGCATAATTATTTAAATTAACAACTAAATTACCTGATAATTGCCCCCCCAAAGGTTTCAATTGATTGTTAGGTAAAAAGCCGCCAACCAGAGCGATGGGAAACTGTTGGGCGTTGATTATCAAGTTATCTCCCTCAGTTCTACCCGTAGTAACTGCTTCATCGCGTTTAACTAAAAATGAAGTGGGACGATAATCTGCACCTAAGTTAAGCGCAATCCGATCTTGTTTCCCAGCTAGTCGCAGAGTTGCCCCTTGTCCCCCTTGAAAATTCACGTTTCCGGTTAAAAGTGGGTCAAATGCCAAGTTACTTACATTGAAATTCCGCAGTCGGATATTCCCATTCGCTTGCGGGACATCTGGAGTGCCTGTAACTTTCCCATTAAAATCCAGCCGCCCTGCTATTGCTACGTCCCCAGGAACTTTAAAGCCAGTATTTTGTAAGTTGAAATTTCGCGCCAGTACATTTAAATCAAATCCGGCAATTTGGGGTGCGCCAGTTGGGGGAGACTGAATAGCGATTGCACCATTAGCACTAAATCCTGCGGTACTTGCGTTTTCAACGATAATCTGCTGTCCATTCCACTGAAATCTTGCGGTGAGCGGTTTTGCCAGTTGCGCTACTCCTTGGGGAAGGCTGATTTGTCCGGCGGCGCGAATATCCGCAAGCTGGAAAGATTGGGTTGTGCCAGCTAATTGAATATTGCTATTCAGCCGTCCTCGCAATTGTGGTGAGAAACGGCTGAGTTGAATTCGAGAAGTTTTAACAGATCCTTGCCAGCGTTGTTGTGCAAGTTGACCTTGAGCTGTGATTGTCCCACCTGCCACGTTCACAACCGCATCGGGAAAGACGATATTCTCTCCTTGTTTGGTAACAACAACTCGTCCGCTAGTGGGATAGGTGGCACTAGGCGCTTGCACCCGCGCGACTGTTTGCAGATTGCTCAGAGTGCCGGAAATATCGGCATTTGCTGAGACATTCCCAATGGCGATCGAGGGTGAGGAATTATAGGCTTTGGCGATCGCATCCCCTGGTATATTTTTTGCTTGCACATTCAATGCCACCCTACCTTGGGGTGCAAGCTGAACTCGTCCGCTAGCTGTGACTTGCCCTCCCACTTCTGGATTTGCTTGAACGCGAGAAACGTTGACGTTTAAGGGTGTACCCAGAGAACCAGAAATTTTTGCGTTCGCAGATATACCACCAACATTAATTGGAGTTGAAATACCGTAACCTTGTGCGATCGCATTTCCTGGAATACCTTGAGCTTGAATATCTACGCCTACCTGACCTTGGGGAGCGAGTTGAATTTGACCATTGGCTGTGATTTGTCCCCCGGCTGGCGGTGCTACTTGAACATTGGAAACATCAAGTTTTAAAGGCTGTTTGCGAAGTGAGCCAGAAATTTGGGCTTTTGCGGAAACATTGCCAACTGCGATCGGTAAAGTAACGCCATAGCTTCGTGCTAGTATATCTCCTGATATTCCATCAGCTTGAGCATTAAATATTACCCCATCTTTGGTTCCCAGATTAGCTTGACCACCGCCTATAATTTGACCACCTGCTGCGGGGACTATTTTCAGATTGGAGACAGTAAGTTGAGATGCAGTTTGAGATGCATTCAAGCGGAAATCAGTGTTGATGGTTTTAAATTGAACGCGATCGACTTGAATCGGTTTGGTGTTACTTACTGTACCGATGACGACTGGTTTCTCAAGTGCGCCGCCTACCTGAATATTTGCTTGAATTTCGCCACTAGCCGGGACTGACGAATTCACTTTCAATGTATCTAAAATATTTTTCGCAGTAACTGGTCTGATCTGAGCAGAAACATTAAAACCTGTTTGAGTATTAATTGTTCCATTTGCCAGAATAGGAACTTTGCCAAAGTTCGTACTCAGATTATCTAAAGTAACTGTCTGACCCTGAAATAGAAATTTCCCATTAAAATTAGAAATCGGCTGAGGAATATTTTGGATCTTAGCGGTGATTTGATTAGCTGTAGCTGTTCCGGTAATTGCGATGTCTGAAAGTTTGGGTGGAATCTGAACCCCTAAGTCAGCATTTAAATACCCTGCTTGCAGAGCGATCGGTAACTGAATTAATCGAGTGATATCGGATGCTTGTAAATTTTGTGCTTGCAGTTGGAGCTTAGTTTGTTGAGCTTTTAGTTGGGTTTCGCCAACAATTTTGGCAGCGCCTCCCCTAGTGAGTTGAGTATTGAAGTCATAACCGATCCTTTGATTTTGATCGAAAAATCGGGCAATCCCACCAACTCGATCTAATATTACTGAGTCTTTGGGTTTAGTTGGTGCAGTGAATGGCATTAACTCTATATCGCCATCTTGAATTTGAAGTGACTGCAACTCAGTTTGAATAAAGCCTTGTCCCTCCCCAGCCTTAACTTGGGCTGTCACCCAACGACCATCTTTATCCTGTTGAACATAGACATTGGGTTGAATTAAGGTGACATTTAGTGCTAATTTTCGGCTCAGAATAAGTTGCAACGGCGAGAACTGCACATCTAAGGCTTTTGCTACCACCTGATCTGCATCGGTGGCAGTTGCTGGTATTGATAGAGAGCTAAATCTTAGACTGGAAAGCGAAAAACGTTCAACTTCTCCAACTTTTACTGGACGCCCTAGTAATTGCTCAAGATTTTGCTGCACTAACGGTGCTAAATCTTTGTATACATAGTTTCTAGCCCACCAAGCACCAACTATAATTCCAACTAGTAAAACCCCACCCAGAGCCAAACTGGTACGTCCTAAAAGCAGGAGCCACAGACGACGATTAGATGGTTCCTGATTGTTTTCTGAATTTGGCGATCGCTTCATGATTGTTACTAGTACCAGTAATTTTTTCTGGAGTCAGGCTAGAGACAAATTAGTTAGTTGTATCTGCAAGTTACAAAATATGGTTTCACAATATCAGAACTTACGCAAGAACTTTGCAGCAAGTTGCTCCTATTTATTAGACGAGACTGCACCAATAAGACGCATTTCGAGTGCGTCTATGTTATTTCATAATTTTTCGTAATTACTGAATATATTTTGATTAATAGTTTGTCACCAGACATTAGTTTTGTTGGTCTTAAAGTTTGAAAACTTTGCTGGTATTAGGAAGATTATTTAGAATTTTATGTGCGTCTTCAAAAGAAGTGGTATAGCGTTTCCTAATCACATGAATTAGATCATATTCCCCTTATCGCTTGCGCGGAGGGGTTGGGGTGGGGTTCTTGTACCTCACTTAACCAATAACTGCTATATGGATATTATCTTTCAGGAATTAGGTAATATTTTATGATTAAATTACTTTACGGTCGCACCTGTATATACGACTTTGGTTATAAAAATTAATTTTTATAAAATCTAACTTAGTATAGATGACAAGAGTAAATAATCTTGATTTGGAAGTAATGTAGAGTGAAAAGTTACTTTCTGAAGCTGGATTTGGCTCCCCGAACAAGGCGATGCAAATGTTTACGACATACTACGCGATCGCACTTACAAAATATTTGTGAATAAAACTTAGGCTTACGTCAAGTTCTCAAAGAATTTTATTGAGTAATTCATCAAGTCAAATTTGAGACTATAACTGTGCTATTAAACATCAATACGCTGGAAATATATTAAGTAAGAAGAACTAAATAACAAAATTCCCGACTTCTCTAAAAAGTTGGGAATCTGAGCTTTTCCATTCATCTTTTGCAAACCCAATCATTCATCATTTGGATCGTCAATCATTTCCGGTACTAAAGCTGGGTTACTTTTACGTTCTTCTGGTGATTGCTCTCGAATAACATCGTCTATTCTCGCAGGGTGTTTGATTTTGTCCAATATCTCTGGACTTAATTGTGAGGCATCACCTTCTGGATTAGACTTTTCAGCCTGGCTAGGAACTGTTTCCTTATTCATAATTATTTCCCTAAACCCTAAACTTATACGCCAAGCTTAAGTTCTTCTATGGTTGGGTACACACTATCTTGGGACTTAATTTCACATAACGGTGGGAAGAAAGGCGTCAGTTGCCAGAATTCAGTTGGGTATTTTGAACGAAAGAGCGAATAGCACAGCGTAAAGCCTTCTCTCTATAGGAAAAGAAAAGGCTTAGAGCTAGTCCGCTTACTCTGTAAGAGTTGCAGGGTTTCATAAGAGAGCGTCTTGATTCTGACGCCTTGGCAAAGCGTCTCCGGCTCTGCTCCTGAATTCTTCTTCAAGAATTGTGGTTTTTGGCTAACCCAGAGAGCAATGTCATGAAAGCTTGATATTGTTGCCGTTGCTCAATATGTAAATTAATACTAATGTTATGAAACCATGACAATTAGATCCCAGAAGGGCTGATAAATTCGTGAAACAGCTAAAAAACCCACCTCTTACCCCTTGATCCCTAGATATGCTTAGTGGTTAATATTGACTTAACAAATACAAATCCTCCGATCCCAAAGAAATGCTAATTTTGGCACAATAAGGAATTGAAAGGGTGTTGGCTCAATTTAAAAACAGATTAAAAAGCTTAAAAACTGGGCAAAACCAGGAGTCAGTATAAGAAATTCATCTGGAATGGATGAGATTTTACATAGCATTCTTTAACCAGGGGAAATCATTTACCGCTTAAACTACTGGAGGCCAAATTAATGGCAAAAGAACGCCCGCCACTAGAGGAGATGACCTTACGCCAACTACGCAAAGTTGCTAGCGAATATAGCATCTCTCGCTATAGCCGAATGCGTAAATCACAACTACTGGCATCAATACAAGAAGTCCAACGTAGCAAAACCTTACTCAGTCCATCTCGTTCATTGGAGGCACAAGAAACCGTGGAAGCTGCAAAGTTTGAATTAGGTCAGGAAGATCGTACTGGTGGATCTTTGGCTGATGTTGATGAAGGACTGGCAGATTTGCCTTCTGGCTATGGTGAAAGCCGGATTGTACTGTTACCGCGCGATCCTCAATGGGCTTACACTTACTGGGATGTTCCCAATGAACACAAAGAGGAACTGCGTCGGCAAGGCGGACAACAACTGGCACTACGGATTTATGATGTCACCGACATTAATATCGAATACCAAAGCCCGCATAGTATTCAAGAATATCCTGCTGATGAACTAGCTAGAGAATGGTATCTACCAGTTCCAGTTAGCGATCGCGATTATACAATCGATATCGGCTATCGTGCTGCTGATGGTCGCTGGTTAGTACTAGCTCGTTCTAGTAGAGTACACATTCCTCCCGTCTATCCTTCTGACTGGATTGAGGATGTCTTCATCACTGTAAATTTTGAAGAAGATTTACGTGGCAAAACTCAGTACGAACTAGTTCCTCCTGCCAAGAAAGTTCCAGCTACTACCAATGGTAATGTTGGTAATGCTGTGAATGGCAACCCCATCTACGACGAAATATTTGGTTTAGCAGAATCTGCCGAAGCACTACGGGTTGCTGGTTCTATCTTCGGCTCCCAACAAGGTGCAGTACGTCCTGAACAAGCCATTAGCTCCTACATTTTCCCATCTGGTGTAGGTCTGTGGGCAACTCCTACCGTGTCTGGCTTAACCGCTTCCGGTGCAGGAATGTCAGGTGTTGGCTTCTCGGCTTCTGCCGTACCCGTGCGTCCACGCAAGTTCTGGTTAATTGCCGATGCTGAGTTGATAGTCTACGGTGCAACCGAACCCGATGCTACCGTAACCATTGGTGGCCGTCCAATTCAGTTAAATCCAGATGGAACATTCCGTTTCCAAATGTCCTTCCAGGATGGTTTAATTGACTACCCAATTTTGGCTGTAGCTGCTGATGGCGAGCAAACCCGCTCAATTCAGATGAAATTTAACCGTGAGACACCATCTCGGAATACTAACACCAAAGAAGAAGCTGTCTTAGAATGGTTTTCTTAAGTTTTGGCTCTGAGATTGGCTCCAAACTGAAATTTTAAATTATTCCCCGCTATAGTAATTCTGTAGCGGTTTTTTTATATTATTATGTCTACAAAAAAATTATTTTTGTTATTTATCTTGAGCATTGGTGCAAGCTTATTATCAGGTTGTCAAAAGATTGAAGCAAATTTAGTCCCAAAAGCGTCTAAAAGTTGCCCTGGCAAAGATGCCAAGTTCAGTATTAATTTTTTTAAAACCAATAATCAAGGTAAAAAAAATCCCAAAGGTATTAACAATGTAATTATTTTTAATCCCAAATCAGCAGAATTAGATTTTAAAGTTAATGTTGGTCTATCTCATAAACTTTACGCCAAAGATAGTAGAGGTAGACTGCGTAAAGAATATGTAGCAAAACAGTTTCGTGAACTCATCGCTGATGAGAATGCCAAGTTAAACGGACAGCTACCCATTGCTGCAATTAATGCCGACTATATAGATACTGATGATAAACCCCAAGGCTTAAATATTTCGCGTGGTGTAGAGTATTCAGGAGCATTTAAAAATAAACGTTCTTCCTTTGGGATATCAGGAGGTACACCCCAGCAGCGACAGGCTACTATTCAAGCTGGCAGAAGAAAAAACGATATTCTCAATTACAATTTAGTGGGCGGTAATGGCAGATTCTATCGTCAGGGTAAGTTTAAGGATATTTGTCAAGATTTGGGAGAATTTGCTTGTAAAAATGCAACTAATCGCTCTCTGGCAGCTATCACCAACCAAGGCTATGTAATCTTATTAGTTAATGACTTGAAAGCTAATTCCGAGATTGAATTATCTCAACTTAATCAAGAGTTACTGCCAGATATGTTTGATAATGTCTTGGAAGGTATTGCTAGTAATAACTGTTTAGGTAAAATTCAAGAAGGAATTTTATTTGATGGAGGTATGTCTCCAGGATTGTATTACAACCGGAAAACTTATGTAGAAAACCTTGGGCCGATTGGTTCAGTTTTTTTGATTTACAAAAAATAAAATAGTTATAATTACCGCAGTTATTGCATCCCTCCCCGATGCTTTAGCGGCGTGGGTGATTCGGGTTTAATTAAGTCATTAAGCGGACATGATATAATTACCCGGAGTTGATATAGCAATCACAATTGAAAGGTGAGAAAATACTGAGATAAAAACTATCTATTTACAAGCTTTTCAGCCATTTTCTTTCTCACAATTGATTTAGGATTGCTACAGAAGATTACAAGTTAATGAAATACAAAAATACCCCACCCTAACCCTCCCCTTGTCAAGAGGAGGGAACAAGATTTCTTATTTCCCCCCTTTATAAGGGGGGATTAAGGGGGGTAAGGATGTACTTCATTTAGATGCAAAATGCTGTATATCATTGGTTATTTACAAATGACCAATAACTAATGACTAATTCACAAGTCAATGCTTATTTAGGACTTTGTGATTCATCTTGATTTTTAGTTTTTTGATGAGAAAAGCGAATTCCTACAAAGATATCGTAAATAAACTCCAAAAAGTCTTTCTTTTGTCGTAACCCTGAAGTTTGATAACAGCCTTTTTCATCTAATAAAGGCTTCATTAGATAGTATGTGGACTGATATTTGTACCAGGGAATACAAGTCCATAAATGATGAATTAAATGGTAGTTCTGGCCTAAAATCAAGATGTTAAGAATTGGGCTAGGGTATACACGAGCATTTTTCCAGCGATCGCGTTCAACAAAGGGACGATGGGGCAAATAATCAAAAAACAAACCCAGTACTAATCCCACGATACCAGAAGGTACAACCCAAAAATTGAGAACGTACATTAAAAAATGATATTGAACTGAGATATAAACAATTCCAACAACAATTAAGCGGCTAATTAACCATTCCCATAGCTCATATTTGCGCCACAGTCGCCGTCGAAAGAAAAACACTTCGTGGGACAAGAATCGAAATGCAATCATCCACAGCGGGCCACCTGTAGAAACAAAATGATCTGGGTCGTCTTTGGGATGGTTGACATGAGCATGATGCTGCAAATGTACTCGTGTAAACACTGGGAAAACAAACCCTAGCATCAGGGCGCTACCATGCCCTAATATGGCATTAATAACTCGATTGCGGTGGGCAGATTGGTGACAAGCATCATGAATTACTGTTCCAGCACAATGCAAAGCAATAGTGTTAGAAACAAAACACAGCCAGTCTGGCCATTGCCAAAGCCAGTAACCGCAATGAGATGACACCAATACTGTCACAGATGCAATAAACAGTAGTAGTGTTGGATTGAAATCACCAGGAGGCGCTAATAATTCCTTTGGTGGAGCTTTCAGGAGTTTTTCTGGTTTTGAAGTTACTGTTCTTACTTCTGTATCTACTACGTCTTTTAAGATGACTTCCAAGTTGTTGCCATTTAGCTTTTTATAGTCATCAACGGCTGGGTCGATGATGATTAGGCTTTTGTCCGGGATGTCAAAAAAATTAGGATCTAAAGAGGTCATAATTTTCCTGGTCTTGATTCGTTGATAAAATGGGTTTTAAATCCCAAACTCAGCCAGCACAGAATAGATTTCTTGCCCCGATTCAAGAGATGAAAAGATTGAAAATTTAGCCAATACTCTTCTCTGTTCAAATTAGGTATGGACTGTAAGAGATAGGGAATAGAAAAATTTTTGAATTACTTGCTACGCTACACACATAAACAAAATATTTTATTTTTCATTTCGGGAGTTGCTCCTGTTACTCATAATGCCAGCAACAACGGCATACATAGATTTTGGTTTGATGTCGACATTTATCGATTTGCCCAGTCAATGTTTTTTGCGATGTGCTGAAATTGTGCTTTGTTATTGCTTTTGTGAAAAGCAGTTTTCAACAATATAAAGAATACAGTTATTTTAAGGATCAATGCAAGAGTTATATCGGGATTTGACGTATAATAAAAATATTTTAGACACAGATATCATACTTCTAACAAAATGCTTATTTTATTTTATGAAAAAAAATTATCTCTTTTCCTGGATGATGCAATAAGTATATATACTAGCGATCGCTTATTCCCTTCCTTTCGATTTCATGCAGTTGCTGTCTTGTTTTTTTAACCAAAACTCCATCGTGGAAGTGTATTGGTAGCCGGAGTAAAGGAAGATTCGCGCCAACCATGACACTTATTTGTGGAGCATATCACTCCCGACTCTGATTCTAAGTTCGACACCACGTAAAATATCAAATTTCTCTACTTAACAATCAAGATTTTGCTATGCGTCAATTATTACTAGTTTTTTCCAGTATACTAACCCTCAGCAGTTTAAATATTCCTGCGATGGCAATAGCAGGTACAACGCCTGATTTATCTGAGATGCGCTTAGTTCAAAAGCTCAACTGCAATAATCCTCAAACTCAAGCAGCAATTAATGAATGTACGAAGTTGTCTTATCAGAATGCAGATAAAAAACTGAATCAGGTTTATCAACAATTGATATCTACATTAGAAAGACCTAGAAAACAGAAATTGATTGCTGCACAACTAGCATGGATTAAGTTTCGAGATACCAATTGTGAGTTTGAAAGAAGCAGATATGAGGGCGGAAGTATTGGCTCTAGCATTTATTCTGGTTGTTTGGAAGATACTACAAAACTGCGTACCCAACAATTACAAGAATATCTGAAAACTGACCCTTAAGCTCAAAGCAGCCTAGAAGAAGCTTTTAGAGATTCGACTTGTTGCATGAATTTAAAGCCCTCACCCTAAATCCCTCTCCCACGCCTGGGAGAGGGACTTGTAAATTTGCATTTGTGCAAGAGGTTTATTGAGTCAGAGACTCAATGAATGCATTCCTAGACAGCAGCCTGGGAACGAGGAAGGACGAGGAAAGTTTTTAACTACTAGTTGTCACTGGGAACTAGAGTAATTATCTTTTTTTGAGATTAACGCAAACCTAAAATTTCGGAAATCGCCGCTACAATATCCAAATAAAAGTTGCCTTTCACCGCTCGAAATAACTCAAATTTTGAGTCAGGGGCACCAAAAAACGGTCTGAGAAACCATCCTAATTGCATACCAACAAAGGCATAAAGCAATAACCAGGATCTTAAAATAGTGGTGCGGGTTTTTTTACCAACTTCATCTTGTTGAGAAAGTAATTGCATTCCTTCATACAGGAATTTAACGCCAAATACGCCTGTAATGCCAAAAATAAATACATTCAGTAATTTAAAAAATTGATAAGAATCGGGTGTAGTTATTAGAAAAAATAGTGTAACTGGTGCCAAGCTAAATAAAAGTACGCTGATCACTGATACAGATGTGAGTAATACAACGAAATGCTGTAGAATACTGCTGCGAGAACCAAACAAAACATTAAAAAAGAATAATGTCGGGAAACAAATAATCAGTGTAATTAAATAGAATACCGGAAGCTTAATAGCACCAGATAATGCCTGTCCCCAACTGTGCGATGCACCGATAATTGCTCCATAAAGGGCAAAGAAAATAGAACTAGTTACGAACAGAGAACTAATTTTATTTTGTAATCTGACTCCCAAACGAATTTCTTCTAAGAATGATTGGCGATCGCGCAGCAAATTAACCAAAACACCAAATTGTTCTATCCCGCGAGTTTGCTTCTTCAGCATAATTGTATAAGTTGTATATTTTGTGAAATTACTAATGACTAATTAACGGAATCCAAAGAGATAGCTAAGAGATTTAATGACGCTTAAATAGAAATTACCTTCTCTTTCGCGGAATAGTTCAAAGACAGAACCAGGTGTGCCGAAAAACGGTCTGAGAGTCCATCCTAACTGACTGCCTACGAAAGCGTAAAGAAATAGCCAAAATTGTAAAATTTTCTGCCGGGTTTTACTACCTTCATCATCTTGTTCTAAAACTAAACTCGTGGCTTGATATAAAGACGAAACACCAATAAATCCAGTTATGGCAAAGATAAAGACATTTAACAGAATTAAAAACTGGTAATTATTGGTGGTAATTAAGAAAAACAACGTGATAGGAGCAAAGCTAAATAAAAGTACGCTCGTGACTGAAACCGCAGTTAAAACTAATGCTAAATGCTGTGCAAAACTCCGCTTGGAACCAAAAATGATGTTCGCAAAGAACAACGTCGGGATACAAATCAAAAGTGTGATTAAATAAAGTGCTGGGAGTTTAATGGCGGAAGATAAAGCTTGCATCCAGCTATGATATGCACCAATGATTCCGCCATAAGCGGCGATAAATAAGGAACTGCAAACCAGTAGCGAAATGATTTTATTTGGTAATCTCGTACCTTGGCGAATTTCCTCTAGAAATCCTTGGCGATCGCGCAGGAATCCAATCAGCACTGCAAAGTATTTGATTCCTGATGATTTCCGTTCCATCATGTTATCCTCACACCGATAAAATTCTAAGTTTAATCTGAGTAATCACCGCCAGAACCATACTTCCAAGCATCAATCAAACGATGCCAATAATATTGTTGTTCGTTCGGTTGATTCTTAATCCATGTTTCTAGCATTGGACTTAGCGAAAACAAGGCAGTGTATACACCTAAATTACTGTAATGTAACATCCAATCTAACAAACTTGCCAAACCTACTTGCGGAATTATCTTGGCAACTATTCCCGGATGGTATAAACCAGTTTTTAACAGTGTTTGCGTTAGTGCCGAAAATTGCACTATATCTTGTAAAAATGGTTTTAACACTGGCGTACGCAACTGTTGCATTTCTTGAAATACCGCTGAGAGTAATTGGTTAATTTGATCTGGAGCAATTTTTTGATTTACACCCACACTCATCGCCCTTTGAAACAACCAGGTAACAGTCAAACTTGGCTGATAGGGTTGCAGCAGTGTTAACGCTTTTGCAGATAGTTGTTCTGTTTCTAGCGCTTCGGAAATGCCATAAGTTAAACGCTTCAGGTGACGCACCATTGCCCCAAAACCACCAAAACTCAAGGGAGATTGACTACCACTGCTATCTCCTACTGGTAGAATGCGATTCCAAGGGGTTTTTAGCGGACTTTGGCGATAGGTGGGAAAGAAACCAAATAGTGCCCGTTGAAATTTCAGGTTGCTCAACTCCACTCCCTGATATTCTGGAAGAAGACGCAGATATTCCTCAAACATAGCTTCTAAACTCAAACGTTGAGGTTCTGCATCCATGTAGGTAAACAAATAAGTGGTTCTGCCATCTCTAGCTGGGAAGGCTTCCCAGAAGTATTGGCATTGATTCTGCAAGGATGTGAATGATAATAATAAATCGCCTGAGTTATTTTCTGGAAAACCTTGGGCGCAACTTCCGACAACCAAGCACAGCGCATCTGGTTTTTTGCCTTGGCGTGCTTGTTGGGTGATGGGTGACAAATGTCCCATCGCGTCGATTAATAAGCGAGTTTTGAATTGGTTATTTACCATCACACCATCTGGATGAACCACAGCTTCGGTAAAGGGTGTGTTTTCTAATAACTTTCCTCCAGCGGCGAGAAATCGAGTTTTCAAGGTAGCGAGTAGATAAACTGGATCTACGCCGATATTCAAGACATCCTCTACCAAAACTTCTGTACCGCCAGCAAAACTAACTCGCGCTGGGTTATATTGAGTGGCGATCGCACTTGCTAATTCTTCCTCTGTTAGCAAGTTTAATTCCACAAATACATCTAATTCTTTGCGAGAAATATTCCATTCTTGTTCCCTCCCCCGCAAAATTCCCCGTTCCAACAACGCCACCCGCAATCCCTTCACCGCCAAGGCGCAACCAATTAAAATGCCCAAAGTGCCACCGCAGATTAGGACATCGAAATCTACAACGCCTAAAGGCTGTTGACTTTCATTAACTAAGGTTGGTACTGGTGCGGAGTTTTCGCGCACAGATGTTAAGATGCGATCGCCTTGACGCAATCCTCCTAAAACATCGCCGGGTAATTGGGAAAGAATTTCTTCAGTTAAAGACATTTTGGAAAAATTCAACTCTACATTCCAAAACTACCTGACAATGAAGAAAGTAGCTGAATAAAAAGACCTCTCTCTGGTTTTATTACCTAAAAACGTCCGTCTTCGAGTCGGCTACGGTGTACAGATAAGTCTGAAGTAGTTTACGAATCTGGTTTTTACCCCACCCTAACCCTCCCCGTATGTATTGGGGAGGGAACTAGATTTCTTTTTCCCCCAATACATCGGGGGGATTAAGGGGGGTAATTCGACTTTTGTATAGTCGGCAAGGGAGAGAATTGAGCTTTAATTTAAGGCTGCCAGAGGTTTGTCTAACCCACGTTAAATTATCCCAAACCGAATAGTTTTGCGATCGCAGGCAATAATTTATTAGTCGATTCAACCAGAGAAGCAACAGCAGGTAAGCCTGTAAATATGCCTTTCAACATAGTGATGGCTGTTTTTGCCATCTTCTGCTTGGTGGATTCTTGAGGATTTTTACCCGCTTCTGCCAAAGTGTTCACCTGTTCTAGCGCTTCGGCTTTGTCTTCTTCTGACAAATATGTGGATTGGATGATTGCATCTTGCAACTGCGACAATAATTCTTTAATTCCTGGTTTCTCGACATCGGTTGCATCAGGTAACTGATTGAGGGCAATACTCACGTTACCGCTAATGGTTCCTAGATTAGCAATAGAATTATTGCCAGCGATACCGCTAACATTACTGCTGCCTTCAATATTGATGCCGCTGATATCAGACATGTTGGTATTTCCTTGTGTATAAAATTTCGGCTGCTTGAGAGCAGTATCTACCATATTTTCTAAACTAATAATGCGCTTATCTTTTTCTACCAGCAATAATTGCTGACTCTGCGATAAAGCTTTGATTTGATAGGGCGGATAAAACCAATAAGGCTGTTACTGACGCTGCACCAATTGTCCAACGGCGTTGTAGTCCGGCTTTGGCATGGCTGAAGTTTGCACCTGTTAAATTAGCATTGGTGAAGTTTGCCCCTCGGATGTCGGCATAGCTAAAGTTTGCACCCACAAGGTCTTGTCTACCTTTGAAGTTGCGTCCTCGGAGATTTTGACCGGAGAAGTCTAAAGCCATGTTCCACTTTACGGAGGTGAGTAAATTTTACTACACGCTCACCCCTGTAAATTCAGGAATGGTTAAATATATTTGTTAGTTGAGGATAAAAGGTGCAACTTCTAGGCTCAGAAGGTCATCATTGAGCCTCAGAAGTCAATAATATAATAAAGAAGGAAACAAATCGATCATAAATAGTGTTAAGTGTAGAAATAACTATGGAATCAAAGCAAGATGATGTTACTATTCTTCAGGAAGCTGAGAAGCGTTTACGGCGACTCTCTCCAGAAAGGCTGCGGATAGTGAGTGATTTTCTAGCTGATCTAGAAGAAAAAGAAGAAAATGAGGCGACAACGGAACTTTTGAATGTCCCTGGTTTTGAGCAAGCTTTGCATGAAGCTATGCAGGAAGCTGAGGCTGGGGAAGTGGTGTCATTTGACAGTATTCGTCGTCATGTATGAACTGGTACTGACTCGCAAAGCACAGAAGTTTTATCAAGAAGTAGATGCATCACTAGCGGAACGACTAAACCGTTGCTTTGACCAACTGCGGCAGAATGCTTACGAACATCCAAACATCAAGCGGCTGAAAGGTGATTTCGCAGGTCTTTTTCGCTATCGAGTTGGTGTCTGGCGAGTTGTTTATAAAGTGGATGAAGAACAGCAACTAATTACTATTTTACTGATAGCCCATCGGAGCGATGTATATCGGTAAGTGTTTAGTGTATCTCAAGTATTAATGTAGATATAGTCACAGATGTCTTTTACCGATAGCACATCGGTAGTAATTAAAAGTTCACTTCCCCCCTACCAAGACTTGTTCGGCACTCAAATCCAACTGTGGAAAAGTAAAAGAGATAATGCGTTCTTGTCCTCGGAATGCAACAGCATCATAGAACCCTTCTACTAGAGTGCATATTGTTACTATCTCTTGAATTGGGTCAACAATCCAATATTCGGGAATTTCCAGAACAGCATATTCAGAGCGTTTGCTGCGATAGTCTGTGGTTTGTGTAGATTCGCTGACGACTTCTACCACTAATGTGGGGGGAGTTTCATTGAGTTCGATAACAGCTTCTCGATTAGAAAGTGCTTCCCACTGCTGTGTTGGTAATACTACTACATCTGGAATTCGTGAGGTGTCCCAGCGTCCTCCACGTGGCGATCGCACTCCGACAGAAAACTTTTGTGCTGTCCAATTCTGGCCCATTTTGGCACTTTCATCATCAAAGCTTCGTTCTAAAAACTTAGAGATGCCACCGTGCTTGCCAGTGCCAAGGCTCATGGGAATTAATTCTCCATCTACCAATTCATATTGGGTATCCGTGCCATCGTTATACTTAAGATACTCTGCAAAAGTAAATTTTTTTGTGGTTGCAGTCATAGCGATACCTACGGCGGTCACTGAGCTTGTCGAAGTGCGGGCTGCGCCTATGCAATTCTCATCGATGACTCAATACAGTTATTCTACTTGCATTACAGGAAATCTTGGTGATAGCGTTCACTTATGTCATGAAGCGTCAACCAGCCCCATGTATCAATAAAAAGCTTAGTCGTCATAAACTCTTATCCTTTGTGGAGTGAAACAGCCCTGCTTCCCTCTGCGCTCTTAATGATAAGTCTTTAACCGAACACAATATCACTGATGATTAAGCTGTTGGTTTGGATGTTCTTGATTTGTTACTACAGGTGATACTGCTGTCTCCACACTTTCTTCTTGGGCTTGTATTTCTAGTAGTTGGGGAATTGTCACAAATCTATAGCCTTCGGCTTTTAAATCTGCAATCATTTCTGGTAAAGCCTTGACAGATTTGGAACGGTTGCCGCCTCCATCGTGCAGCAGTACAATTGCACCGGGTTTTGCATATTTCAGCACATTTTTGACCAGCCCTGGAACTTGAGGTGAAAGACGTTCAGCATCTCCCGATTGTTCTGACCACATCATGACAGCGTATTTCTCGTTTTTGGCATATTCAGCTAGTCCATTATTCAGAAAGCCTCCAGGAGGACGAAATAGAGTAGTTTTTACTCCAGTAGTCTTGTAGATGATTTCTGCTGTGCGATCAATTTCACTAGCAGCAGTAGCTACGTCCATGTGACGATACCAATGATGCCATGTGTGATTACCAATTACATGACCATCAGCAGCTACTTGCTTGGCAACTTGGGGAAAATATTTCACCATTTGCCCGATCATGAAGAATGTGGCCTTGACGTTATTTTTCTTCAAAATTTCTAAAATCTGTGCCGTATTTTTGGGTGCAGGGCCATCATCAAAAGTTAGGGCGATAACTTTTTCATTCGCTTTTACTTTCCCTTGATAAACGATTGTTCCCTGAAATGCCTTTGGCACTTGATTCATCTGGTCTGTTACTGGATTTATATTCTGTGCATCTGCACTCATCAGTTTGTTATGACTCGTTTTGGCACTCTCGCTTTTTGGTTTTATAATTCCAAACAAATGCTCAAATCCGCTTGTGGTTAAAAGCAAGCTGATACCTAAACTACTAGCACCAGCAACCAATGTAATAATTATTAGTTTTAGTAACAAAGATAATTTCCGACTAGACACATTAAATCTCCTCAAATATTAGTTATTGGGCATTGGGGATTGGGGATTGGTTTATCTCTGATGTTTCCATACCTTTACCCGGACTTGATATTACTCGTAGCCTCTTGTAATTAATATATCTACTGCTGAAAGAAAAAAGAAAACAATAAAATACCTTGAAACATTCCAGCTCAAGCTAAAGGATATCTCAATTTAATTTGTACTAATTTGCTACTATTATTAACCTGAATAAAATAATACTCAGTGGATTTAGCTGACTAGTAGAGTCAGCAATGATAGCAGTATAACCGTAACCTGGAGAAATGCTAGGTAGTCATTGACTTATATAGTCGAGGGCTTTGCAAATGCCAATATTCGTTATTTGCTTGCGATCGCTTCCAGCGGGCGGTTACGCCATCGCAGTTTTTGCTTATCCTTGTAGAGAGGCAGAAGGTAACAACCTACTACCTCATGCCCCCTTCAATCTTCGTCAAGGGCTGGGAAAGCTTCTTCAAGCTGCCACAACCGATCTTTATTTTCAACAAACCAAATACGAGTTTCTGGAGTTAATTTACTCCAAATGTCTTCAACAGGGATGTGAGGAGATGCATACTGGTACTGCTGACCAAGTGATTTGAGATTATCTGCAACATCACCGGGAATTCCGAATTGTTCCCAGTCAACTGTTATATGTCTTCCCGAAACTCCGGCTGTGGGGTCGAAAACCAGTTGTGCCGATCTGACTAAATCAGCAAAGTGTTTCGGTTTAAGTTTGGTGATTTCCTGAATTTGGAGTAATTCGTTATGTTCTTGAGACATGATCGCCGCAGTGGTAAAGATTAGTGGTGTATTGAACTTACTGCCAGAGATTTCTATCCCAATATTTCTTAGTTTAGCGCAGAGCCACTAACTCGATCGTGACTTAACCACACAAGGGGTTTGAGCAAATCTTTTGAGGTGAGCAAATTTACCACACATCTACCAGTACAATATCTAAGCTAGTAATGAAAAGTTTGTAGTAAGCACTTTAGTGCTTAGAAAATAATGACTAAAGTCCTTACTACGAATTGTTTTCAGTACTTATTTTAGTGACGAGTGTAGGAACGCTCAAAGCGAGTTTTGAGTGTATGAGCCATAACAGAGATGACAATTGCTGCTATAGAAACCGATATTGCTGCTATTTTGATTTTAGAATCATTTGCAAGTATCGCTACAGCAGCTAGAGCGATCGCTACTCCTATACAACCTTGTTTGACCCTATTTGTCACTTGATAAGCTCGATTGCAAGAACTACAAATAAGTGTATGTCGCGAAAATCTGTCTGACAAAATCGGCTTTGAATTCAACTCGCCATTCTCAACATTTTTCCATGTGGAATAGCCTTGATAAAAAGGCAAAGATGACCCAAATTTATCTAGCCACTTACGGAACTCAATCACTAATGTGTCAGATGTTTTTAAAGGCAAGTATAATTCTTTGAGACTTCTTCCTAATCGCTCAATTTCTGCCTGTTGTCCCGCAATCAAAGGCAAATCCTGCTCCAATATTTTGTTCGTATTCAAGTGATCGAGCCAGCGCGGCCTCAGCTTGACTCCCCAAGTCATGAAATTACGATAACCTCTAGCTAAAAGACGGCATCGCCCTTTACCTAAAGGAATTGAATACAAAGCTAGTCCAAATGTCCAATCTTTTTTTTCAATATAAGCAGTGTTCAGCACAAGACTTGGAGCAACAAAATCAACATACTTCCAGGGTTCATTTGATTTGTTAGCTCCCCGCCACCTGCCTTTAACCCCCTGAACCGAATTCTCTAGCACTTCCATTTCTAGCGGTTGGGCATTTTTCCGATTACCACCTCCTCTAGTGCCATTATGGCTAATAGCAACATGAGCAGGATCGATGACGTTTTCTACTAAATATGTTTGGTCGTAAGGCAGATCCAATGTAAAGTCTGCACACACAAATCCTGACTTATCTAAATCTGGCAAAATTGGAATAATTTCATCAACAGCAGTTTCTTTTTCGCCAGCCCACACCCAAATCATGCCTTGGCGTTCCACAACTTTAAAGGATGGCACGCAAGCATTGACTGGAATTTTTGCATCTGTTGCTAATTGAGGAATGTGCAGACATTGGCCATCACTGCCAAACTGCCAGCCGTGATATAAGCATTCAATTTTGCCGTCAATAATTTGTCCTTCAGAAAGTTTCGCTGTACGGTGAGGACAACGATCTGCTAAACAGATAAATTGTCCATCTTTGTTTTTGAACAAAACCAAAGGTTCATCGTACAACGAAAAGCTATGAGGGCGGTTAGCAGGTAAGTCTTTGACGAAAGTGACGGGATACCAGCATTGCCTCCAGTTAAATTCTTGCTTTTCCTCAAGTTTCTCAAAGGTAGAAGTTGGTGGTGTCGCCTGTAGTGTTTCTGTTTCTAATGACATATTTTTCTCCAGGTTTCTATTATTTTATACTTTGGGATTAGTAAATCTTTAGTCCCAAAGATAGAAAATTTCTAGGGTAAAACTTTAAAAATTAACAATGAGAAAGCATTCAGGCATTTTGAGTAAGTTAAAAGTAATTTTGCTTGCGGAAAATACTGAAATTAGTAAGCAAACTGGGGTTTGAATAAGTCAAAGTTCATTTTGCTTACGGAAAACACCAAAATGAGTAAGCATTCAGGCATTTTGAGTAAGTCAAAGGTCATTTTGCTTGCGGAAAACACCAAAATGAGTAAGCAAACTGGGGTTTGAGTAAGTCAAAGGTCATTTTGCTTACGGAAAACACCAAAATGAGTAAGCAAACTGGGGTTTGAATAAGTCAAAGGTGATTTTGAGAAAGCATTTAAGTATTTTGAGAAAGTAAACTAGGTATTTTTATAAAGCAATGATAATTTTTGCTCAAGTAATCAGCAAATATACTTGACAATTAAAAATTGTGTCTGCACAAATCTAAGTCGGCAATCAAATAACTTAATAACTTTTCTATAACTTGTAATTATTGATTTGTTTATAGAAGAATTACCTTAGCTACTCACTTTCGATCAGAACTGTAACAGCTGCGATCGCAATCAACATTTCGTCATTTTTATCGTTGAGTTCGGGAATCGCCCGCCCTTGAACGATCATCCCTCCAGATTCTACGGTGAGGGTTTTTCGACCAAATGGTAATACAGCGAGTACTTCTTCTTCTCTAACTTGTTCTGGGTATGGCACTGCTACCTGAACTTCTATAATCATTTCATTGGGATGACTTAAACCTGCAACTTCCCAAACACCGGGTAAGGCATTGTGAGCGATCGCATTTCGTACTGCCCTAGATGCTGCTACTGTTGGTTCTTGTCCATGCTGATCTATTCCCATCCCCATCTCAATAATCAACCGTTTACGTACCATTGCTACCTCCAGTAAATTTTGCACCTTTCACTACCAAAGGCAGCTATTCTAAGGGCAAGAGGCAAAATAAATACTGCATCTCTTCTCTACAAGACCCTTCGCGCAGAGTCCTACAATGAAACCCAGACATGCTAATTGCACCCTCCTGCCTCCTATTTGCTGCCTACTTTACAACAGACGTTGCAAGCGACTCAAACGCTCTGAGTAACTTCTCATCACCTCTATAGCAAACATGGGTGTTTCCTGAACGGCAAACAGAAACCCTTTATCATCAAGGAAAACCAGTTTGCTATCCACCTTGGCAATAGCTGTGTAAGTTCTATTTTTGACTCCTACAAGTACCCCAACACCAAAAACTTCGCCTGTTTGAATGGTTTCTACAACCTTGCCATTGACTAATATATCTATCTGTCCTTCCAAAATGCCGTACATATTATCACCAGGCTGTCCTTCTTCAAAAATGACTTGACCTGCTGAAAATGCTTGAGGGTCGGGTTGTTTTTGAAAGATACCGACTGTTACAACAGGACTTAACATTAGAGCAACCCCGAAATTCTTTGTTTTTGAACGAAATCTTTTGATAGCTTTAGGCGAACCCAGAAAAGTATACTACTTTCTGCTGATAAACTCTCAATCTCCGCAAAATTCCTGATTAGTCTCTTAATCGCCTAGAAACTTCTCCCTGGTTTTACTACGCAAAACCTTCCCTCTCGCTCGTCGGAGAGAGACAGTTTTACCCCACCCTAACCCTCCCCTTGGAAAGGGGAGGGAACTAGATTTTCTTGTTTCCCCCCAATGCATCGGGGGGATTAAGGGGGGTAATTTGACTTGTGTAGACCGTAGCAAAGTTGCGAGAGGGGCTGGGGGGAAGGTCAAATAATACTTATCAAACTCACGTTCAAATAGTGAATTTTGGATTTCAGGCTATCTTCTATAATTAGTAAAACCTGCACACCTAATTCTAGGCATGAGACTGTGACCGAATCAGGAAGTTACAAAGATACTGTCAACCTACCCAAGACTAACTTTGATATGCGGGCAAACGCCATCAAGCGTGAGCCAGAAATCCAAAAATTTTGGGAAGAAAATAAAATTTACGATCACCTCTTTGACAAGAACCCCGGCGAATTATTTATACTGCACGATGGGCCTCCCTACGCTAATGGCTCACTCCATATTGGTCATGCCTTAAATAAAATTCTCAAAGATATTATTAACCGCTACCAAATATTACAAGGGCGTAAAGTTCGCTACGTCCCTGGTTGGGATTGTCACGGATTGCCAATTGAGTTAAAAGTTTTGCAGAACATGAAGTCAGCAGAACGGCAAAATTTAACATCTTTACAATTGCGGCAAAAGGCGAAAGAATTTGGACTAGCAACGGTAAACGACCAGCGCCAAAATTTTAAACGCTACGGTATTTGGGGTGATTGGGAAAACCCTTATCTAACTCTGAAGCCGGAATATGAAGCGGCTCAAATTGGCGTGTTTGGTCAGATGTTCTTAAAAGGTTACATCTATCGCGGTTTAAAGCCCGTTCACTGGAGTCCTAGTTCTCATACCGCTTTGGCTGAAGCTGAGTTGGAATATCCTGAAGGTCACGTTTCCCGCAGTATCTATGCAGCTTTTGCAATCACAAGTTTGGCGTCAGCTGTAAAACCAGTGTTGGCGGAATATCAGTCAGATTTGGGTGTGGCTATCTGGACAACTACACCTTGGACAATTCCGGGGAATTTAGCTGTGGCAGTGAATGCAGATTTGAATTATGCAGTGGTGGAAGTGGAACCCCACCCCCCAAACCCCTCCCCGCAAGCAGGGAGGGGGAGTGAGGAAGTTTCTTCCCCCTCTCCGTTAACGGAGAGGGGGACTGAGGGGGTGAGGTTCCGCTATCTCATCGTTGCTGCTGATTTAGTGGAACGTTTATCTTCAACTTTGGGAGTTGAGTTAACTGTAAAAGCCACGTTCAAGGGGAATGATTTAGAACATACTACTTACCGTCATCCTCTATATGACCGTGAAAGTCCGATTGTTGTCGGCGGTGATTACATTACTACTGAATCGGGTACGGGGTTGGTACATACTGCCCCCGGTCATGGTCAAGAAGACTACATTGTTGGTCAGCGTTATGGTTTGCCCATCCTTGCACCAGTGGATGACAATGGCAATTTTACCGAAGAAGCGGGACAATTTGCGGGGTTAAATGTGCTGGGTGATGGGAATCAGGCGGTGATTGATGCATTAAATGCGGCTGGTTCTTTGTTGAAAGAAGAACCATATCCCCACAAATATCCTTATGATTGGCGGACGAAAAAGCCGACAATTTTCCGCGCCACTGAACAATGGTTTGCTTCGGTGGAAGGATTTAGAGAAGAAGCATTAAAAGCGATCGCCACGGTAAAATGGATTCCAGCCCAAGGTGAAAATCGGATCACGCCAATGGTGGCGGAACGTTCCGATTGGTGTATCTCTCGTCAGCGCGCTTGGGGTGTACCCATTCCCGTTTTCTACGATGAAGCCACGGGAGAACCACTGTTGAATGAGGAAACTATCAACCACGTCCAAGGAATCATCGCCGAAAAGGGTTCCGATGCTTGGTGGGAATTATCAGTTGAGGAATTATTACCCGAATCTTATCGTAATAATGGTAAGTCCTACCGCCGGGGTACAGACACAATGGATGTATGGTTTGATTCTGGCTCATCTTGGGCAGCTGTTGTCCAACAGCGTCCAGAGTTACGCTACCCTGCTGATATATATTTGGAAGGTTCCGACCAACATCGCGGTTGGTTTCAATCCAGTTTGCTCACCAGTGTAGCGGTAAATGACATTGCGCCTTACAAAACTGTACTAACTCACGGCTTCGCTTTAGACGAACAAGGGCGAAAGATGAGTAAGTCAGAAGGAAATGTAGTCGATCCAAATACAATCATTGAAGGTGGAAAAAATCAAAAAGTAGAACCGCCTTACGGTGCAGATGTATTGCGATTGTGGGTATCATCGGTTGACTACTCCGGCGATGTTCGCATTGGCAAAAACATCATTAAGCAAATGAATGATGTTAGAGGGAAGATTCGCAATACGGCGCGGTTTTTGTTGGGTAGCTTGGATGATTTTGACCCAGAAAAAGATGCAGTTCCGTTCGAGGAATTACCAGAACTTGACCGTTATATGCTGCACCGCATCACCGAAGTGTTTGAAGAAGTAACCGAAGCCTTTGAGAGTTTCCAATTCTTCCGCTTTTTCCAAACAGTGCAGAATTTCTGCGTGGTGGATTTATCCAATTTTTATTTAGATGTTGCCAAAGACAGGCTGTACATCAGTGCAAAAGATGCTTTCCGCCGTCGCAGTTGTCAAACGGTGCTGAAGATAGCAATAGATAATTTAGCACGAGCGATCGCACCAGTACTATCCCACACTGCCGAAGATATCTGGCAATATCTCCCTTACAAAACACCTTACAAATCAGTGTTTGAAGCTGGTTGGGTGCAGATTGAAGAAAAATGGCGTAATCCAAAGTTAGCAGAATTTTGGTCAGTGCTGCGACAACTCCGCACCGATGTGAATAAAGTGTTGGAACAAGCCAGGATAGAAAAACTCATTGGTTCTTCTCTGGAAGCGAAAGCTTTGATTCACATACCTGACAAACAATTAAGTGATGCTATCAAAGCCTTTAACCCTGTGAAGGGTAACGGGATTGACGAACTGCGGTATTTATTGCTGACTTCCCAAGTGGAATTATTAGATTCTGCTGAAGGATTGCAAGGATTAGAATATACAGCGCAGACAGAAGACTGGGGAATTGGTGTAGTGAAAGCAGATGGGCAAAAGTGCGATCGCTGTTGGAACTACTCTACTCATGTGGGAGAATCAGCAGAACATCCCCTAATTTGCGAACGATGCGTTGCAGCTTTAGCTGGAAAGTTCTAAAAGCAAAAATTCCACGGTAGGAGTGAAAAAGAATATAGAGACGAGCAGTGCTAAGTCTCTATTAGAGTTCTGTATAATATTATGTCCGGTTAGATTACTAGTTAAACCCGAATCACCCCATCCCCAACCCCTCCCCGCCTGCGGGGAGGGAGACAAAGCACAGCTTTGGCGGGGTGGGGTTCTTTTATTATCGCTAATTTGGCGGACATGATATAACGCCTATTTAATTTCTAGGAATGTCTTTTTAACTGGATGAAGTCTGCACAAGCGTAGTTCGCTTGTATAGGCTAGTACAGAATGGCGTAAATAAACATACCATTTCAAATGGCGCAAGAGCTTGGAATATAATTCTTTTGACTTTTGACTTCCGCCTTGCAGGACTAGTCATTTCCAGAAATTACGCAATGGACACAAAGTTAAATATTTAATTAAATTAGGTTGCGGTCAGCGACTTAAAAAATATTTTACGTAATACCCATTCTGGTTATTTCGTATTATGCAGAAGTTCTAAATGTAATATACTTTGGTAAAAAAAAATTGGGTATTATCACTGAATCCTTATCAGTGTTTTCACTGTATTATCTTCTGTGAAAGAGCTAAATAGATACATTGTTAAAAAAATCTAAAGGTATGGATTAATACGTATAATTTAGTTTAAAACATCCATTAACTCAATCAAAATTTAAGAGATACAGAGATATGTCAAATAAAGTTGCTAAGGAATTGGCTGATTTTCTGGTGCAAATAGAACAGCGATCGCAGCTTCATGCAGGCTATCCATATAATTTAAGTTGTGATTACAGTGCGATCGGCAAATTTTTCAATTTTCTGTTAAATAATGCTGGAGATCCATATATTGAACCAGATTTTGGTCTCCATTCTCGTAAGTTTGAACAAGAAGTATTATCTTTTTTTGCCCAACTCTATAAAATTCCAGAAAATCAGTTCTGGGGTTATGTTACTGCTGGCGGAACTGAAGGTAATTTATATGGAATGTTCTTAGCAAGAGAAATCTACCCTAATGGTATTCTTTACTCATCACAAGACTCTCATTACTCCATACCAAAAGCAGCAAAATTATTCCGCATCCAACACAATGTTGTTAACTCACAAATTAATGGAGAGATGAATTATGAGCATTTTGAAAAACTCATTAGCGAAAATCGTAATTATCCTGCGATCCTAAATTTGAATATTGGGACTACTGTCAAAGGCGCAATTGATAACTTAGACAAAGTTATCGAAATTTTAGAGCGCAATCAAATTAAAGATTACTACATTCATTGTGATGCCGCCCTTTCAGGATTAATATTACCCTTTCTAGATGGCGCTCCACAAGTTAACTTTCAAAAACCCATAGATAGTATAGCTATTTCTGCTAAATTCATTGGTTCACCCTTGCCTTGTGGTGTGGTTTTAACCAAGAAAAAATGGGTAGAAAAAGTTGAAACAGAAATTGAATATATTGGTTCATCAGATACAACCATTCTGGGTTCTAGGAACGGTCATACCCCTCTGATTCTTTGGTATGCAATAAAAACCAGAGGTTATGATGGATTAGGCAAAGAAGCAAAAACCTGTATAGATAATGCTCAATATCTTTTCCAACAACTTAAAATCAGAGAATATCCATGTATGCTCAATAAATTTTCCAATACCGTAGTGTTCCAAAAACCTTCTCAAAAGTTAATTAAAAAGTGGCAGTTAGCAATTTATGAAAATTGGGTACACATTGTAGTCATGCAAAATATCGATCGGCACAAAATTGATACTTTTGTTAACGAGCTTTTGTTAGAAGAAGGGTTACTTGATAACGTAGAAAATTTCCAGCTACAATCAGCGCTACACTAAAAATAGATTGTCAAGTGAAATCAATCGCCCAGTTTGGGAAGGTGTTTCTCTAAACAGAATTTCCTGCCAAGATTTTATCTTTTTAAAAAGTTTTTTCCGCACAAGTTAGCAGCAAGTAGTATTTCTACCTCTGCCCGTTCCATAGGTGGTAAGAAGAAATACCCTTGCCCATAATCACATTGTAAAGCCTTCAATTGTGCTAATTGGTCTACAGTTTCTATGCCTTCTGCTGTTACAGACATATTTAAATTATGGGCTAATGTCACAATCGCTCGAATAATTTCTAAATTTTCTCCTCGACTACCTATACTGGTGACAAAAGAGCGGTCAATTTTAATGGTTTTAATTGGTAGGCGATGTAGATAACTTAAGGATGAATAGCCAGTCCCAAAATCATCCATGTGCATCTCCACATTCAGCGCTGTTAATTGGGAAAGCACATTAGTAGCTAATTCAAAATTATCCATCAACAAGCTTTCAGTAATCTCCAATTTCAAAAAGCATGGCTCCAGTCCAGTTTGCTGCAAAATATGTTTAACCTGTTTAAACACATCAGGTTGCGTAATTTGTTTACCAGAAAAATTTACGCTAATCGTCAGAGGTTGTGAGGTAGGAAATTGTTTATGCCATTTGTGCATTTGGTAACAGGCTTCATAAAGCACCCATTGCCCGATACTCACAATCATTCCAGTTTCCTCAGCCAAAGGAATAAAATCTTGAGGGGAAATAAGTCCTCGTTCTGGATGATACCAACGTATCAGTGCCTCAAATCCAATAATTTTGCCAGTTGTGAGTGAAACAATGGGCTGGTAATTAAGGCGAAATTCTTCTTGCTTTAACAGCGCATTTCGCAGAGCAGTTTCTAACTCTAAAAGCAAAGCTGCACCCTCGTGCATCTTTGGATCAAAAACCTCATAACGTGCCTTACCAAGTGATTTGGCACAATACATTGCCACATCGGCATCGCGTAAAATCTGCGCTGCTTGCTCATAATCTGCTCTACTCAAAGCGATGCCAATACTAACATTAGTAAACACCCGATGCTCATTTAATTGAAATGGCAAAGCTAGCACCTTTTTAATTCGCTCGGCCACCTGTATTGCGGTGTTGATATCCTCAATTTCCTCAATTAAGATTGTGAACTCATCTCCACCAAAACGAGCTACTATGTCTTCCTCTCGCAGAACTGACTTTAGCCGATGAGAAATTGCAATCAAAAGTTGATTTCCTAGTAGATGTCCAAGGCTGTCATTAACAACTTTAAAGCGATCTAGGTCTAAGAATAAGACGGCAAATAAATAATTATTTTGCTGTTTAGACTGTTCTATTGCCTGCTGTACCCGCTCCATAAATAATCGTTGATTAGGTAATCCAGTTAGCCCATCATGAAGACTATTGTGCAGTAATTGTTCTTGTGCTTCTTGACGTTTAATAATGTCTTGTTGAAGTTGTTGATTAACTCTAATAAGCTCAATAGTGCGCTCTAGCACCAACTGCTCAAGTTGATAACGATACTGGACTAACTCCTCCTCTGCTAGCTTCCGCTTAGTGATGTCACGAACAATAACAATATACTCCCGTAGCAGAGAATTAAATGGCTGGGAAATCGTCGATTCAACAATTCGCAAACCTTGGTTAATTTTCAAGCTTTGCTCGCTTCTAGTAGACCATTGCTCCGGTTTGCCGCGATAGCATATTAGAAGTTGATTCAATTTTTGCCCAAGCAACTGCTGAATACTTGTTTGAAATAATTCTTCAGCAGCAGCATTTGTCTGAGAAATTGTCCCGTCTTCATCTAATACTAAAACAGTATCTGGAACGGTATCGAGAGTAGTGATAAATAGGTTTCTTGCTTGTTTGCGTGCTTCATCAATAGCAATAATTTGTGGTAAAGTTGTCCAACAAGCGATCGCAACCCCTGTAAAAGAAAGCGTCACCAATAAAATCGCCAAAAAAGAATTTTGAGGATGGTTAGAAAGTCTATCTAAAAAATCGCGAATAACCCAACTGATTGTGGCAGTAATACAAATCAATGATACTAAAACAATCACTTGTAATACTACAAAATCTGGATTATTTTTACTAGAGTTAGTATCGTAATGCTGTGTCCACCAATTTGGCTGTAATGGTGCAAATCTTAAGCGACGTAGCACTAAATCTCCAATCAGTAAAATAATAGGTAATAATAATCCCGTTAAGAAATCTCTCCAGTTCCAAGCTAAACCTCCCACTATTAGAACTATCGCTTCTACCAAGAAAAAACCGAGTGACCACCAAGGCCATAATATGTGTGGTTTACCACGACACATCCATAATCCCAGATGTAGACCCATAATAGACATGAGATAACAGGTACCTGCTACTGTGACAAGTTGAGATATATTTCCCAAATTTAGACAAAGCAAACTGAGTAGAAAGGTAACTAAAATAGCAGGAACAAGGACACCTTGACGGGAAACTAATGCAAATATAGGAGAAAGCTGTCTGTCTAAGGCAAGCTGGTATAATATCCGAGGAGAGTTGGAAACTGCTGTAGCAGAACTTAGAAGGCAAGATATAGTAATTAGAAGTGTTACTAGAAAAGGGGCAGATTCACCCCAAAAAGGTTTAGAAGCTTCTACTAGATTTAAAAACGCATCCTCACCTATTGTTGAATTTGGAGTAGAACACATCAATACCCAAGAACCACCTAGAAATACCGGAGGAATTAACCAAGCAGCTAGGGTTAAAAACTTTAAAGTTTTATATGGATGGCGACTATCAGCAATAAAAGAAGAAGTGGTTTCACAAGCATAAATTGAATAACTAGCTAGAAAAAACCATTTTGCCCATTCTTGAAAGCTCAAGCTATGTGTGCTAGTTGGAAGAAAACTAAAATTAGCAGATGAGAAGACTAACCATAATACGCCTTCAACACAAAATAATAACAGTAATAAAATTGCTGGGAATACAAAAAATAAATGTAGAAGCGCCAAAGCACGGGTGCCACTGAACGCTAAAATAAAAGGAATCGCTGTAAATAAAATTTTTAATAAAGTTTCTGGACAAGAAATACCTAATGGTTCAAAATTGACTTTAATTAGGTTGGTGAGAATAATCGCATACAGTGCAGGTGCTGCTGCCCAGCTAAAAAAGTATCCTAATGCTACGTAACGTCCTAAGCCAGGAAAGTTCTTTAATAGCCTTGTCGTATAGTTTGGCGTTCCTCCAGCAACATCTGACCAATGCCTACCTAGACTTTGTACCTGTAAGTTAAGCAAAAAGGAAATAATCGTGCCAAAAAACCAAACTAAGATAGCTTTCGGCCCTAACGCTGCATGAATGATAGGGGCAGTACCAATCCATCCAACATGACCAGTTAACCCGAAGCCCCAGGTTTCGAGATAACTCAGAGTCCGTGGTAGGCGCATTAGCAAGTGCTGATTGTTCTCCGCCCGTGCAGAATCGTTAATAACCATTGTTTCTTAGTGAAATTTACTGACCTTTTCACTCAATAGCTGAATCTCACCAATTATAGCTTCCGTATAACTGCTGAACTTAAAAAAAGGATAACTTATTTGTTACTGAATTGGGGATTTGAGATTTTAGATTGACCTTATGCCTAAAGAGTTTTCTTGAATAGAGAATTTTAAATTGGGGATTTGAGATTTATTTCATATAGCTTGTTTCTCACCGAGTAAGTATAAATTCTCTTTCTTCAGGTCTTAGAAAAATTGAAAGGTTCAGATTTGTGACCTACTTAATAGACATAGATATCTCCAAAAATAAATTATTCATTACCTGAAACCCTTGTAAAGACGTAGCATCCCTACGTCTTTACATATATATCTCTAATTTAATAAATCGGAAATCATGTTGTTCATCAATAGACCTCTTGCAAAAATATATTTTTGCACTCTTAGGGAAAAGGAAAAAGGTTAAAGGGAAAGGATTTTGAGTTTCTTTACCCTTTTCCCCTTCCCCTTATCCCCACCTTCCCCTTTACCCCGACAAATGCCAAGAAGTCTAATGATTAACTAGAGCTATAGCTTTTGCAACAATTCTTGAGTTAACTGAAAGAAAGCTTTTGAACCTGCTGATTGGGGAGCATTTAAAACAGCAGGTATAAAACTATCAACAGCCTTAGCAACGTTGACATCAACTGGTATTTGTACCTTACAAATTTTTTCGACACCGAAATCTTCTACAACGCGGTGCATGACTTGTTTATAGTATCTGCCAGTGAGCAGGTTAGCGCTGGACATGCTAAATACAATTCCCAACATTTTTATATCTATCTTAGTTTCATGTCCGTGACTATCTTTTAATTGGGCAATCCGTCTTTCTAGCAGTTGAATACCTACTACAGATAATGGTTCTGGTTTCGCAGGAAGTATGTAGAAATCACTGGCAGCTAAAGCGCTACGAGTAAGTAAATTATAGCCAGGGGCGCAATCGAGAAGGATAAAATCATATTCTTGACTTACTGGTTTTAAGATGTTATTAATTAAAACTCTTTCAAAGCGATTCCAAATCGTTTCAAAGTCCTGTTCACCCAAAGCAGTAGCTTGTTGATGCAGCATTTCTGAAACAACAAATTCATCATATAAATCGATGTCTCCCGGTAATAAATCTAGTCCGGGAAGATTACAAACCTGGGATTGAATAATATCCTGAATTGTAAGTTTTGCTTGGGGGTTTGGATTGATAACTTCGTCTATCAGATACCTAAATGTCTTACTTTGTTTACGAAGCTTGGCAAAATCTAAAGGCGACATCAGACTGAGTGTGGCACTAATTTGGCTGTCTAAATCAAGTACAAGCACCCGCTTGCCATGATTTTTAGCTAAACAGGTAGCTAAGTTGACGGTGAGGGTGGTTTTACCAACACCACCTTTCATATTGGCAGTAGCGATTACATATCCCATTGATTGAGTCCTCTATTGACGCATTCCCACTTGTAGTCTGTCAAGAAATAATTAAGGGGTGCGGATTGTTTTCTAGTTAACGCTAAAGCACAAACTACGAACCGATCAAATCAAACTTGACAGACTACTAGGTAGCGTACACCTCTGCTGATATCTTAAATCTTCCATTAAATTTAATATTTTCGGAAATTCAAAAGAGTGATTTTAGCGATGTCTACTCGATAGAGGCAGCAATATGTAGTTGGATGTTTACCTGGAATCGAGCTACCAGCCTTCTTTACTCCATAATGAAAATCTTGGGCTGAATGCTGTAACAGCGATCGCTCTCATCAAAGCAATTATAGAGGTATTGACAAATACAGTAGCCTTAAATCAATTGTGAGAAAATAGTAGTGTTGTGAATATAACTAAGTATTGGGTGCAAAATGTGGATGCATTTGCTAATTGAATTGAACGAAGCCGATCGATAATTTCGTGAAATCAAAGGCGCATTTACACACAAACTTATAAGGTAATTAAAATGACTTACGATTCAGAAGATGTAGAACAAATCCTGCAAAAAGCACTCACTCGTAAAGACAAAGGTGAATTTTCACGAGAACAGCTTTTAGAAATGGCATCTGAGTTAAATATTTCTTCTAATATTTTGGAAACAACAGAACAAAAGTGGTTAGCTCAACAAGAAGAAGAACGTTCACGACACACATTTAATGCTTTCCGACGCAGAGCCTTTTGGTCAAACTTTGTTTCTTTTCTGGCGGTGAATTTATTCCTCATTATTTTAAATTTAATCACTAGTCCTAGTTATTTTTGGGCTATTTTCCCAGTATTAGGATGGGGGTTAGGACTCTTTTTTCATTGGTGGAGTGTTTATCAAAGTAAATCAGAGGATTACGAGATTGCTTTTCAGAAATGGCGTACACAAATTTAACTTCTTCTTTAACGATCAATCTTAGATATTTAGCGATCGCTGTTGTCTAAATTTGTACCTCCTTCTAGATAAAATCTTCCCATGAACTACTCACATTCACCGCCAGGGGTGAGTGTGAGCTTTGTAATTTATAGGGAATTGCCTCTGACTTCGCAAAATAGGTAAATTTGGGCAACCTTAAACTTAAGGAGTTGTGTAATCACGCCCTTTGATCCTTATCCTTGTGCTTGCCAATTTGCCAAAATAGAGCTGTAGGCTAGAATAACTACGCTTTAAGAAGCTTGATTGCCTAAACTCAGGAGCAAGGGTCGGCTAGTTAATAAGATAAAAGGAAGGCAGTATGGATAACAACAACTGGTTACAACAGCTAATGATGGTGGGTCTTGGTACAACGTCTATAGTCGCAGAAAAATTGCGGCAAGTCAGCGATGATTTAGTCAAAGACGGTAAACTGAATCCTGAGCAAGCTAAGGCAGTAATAGATGATATTGCCCAGCAGTTAAAGTCGGAACAGGGAAACTTCGATGTGCAAATGCAACGGCAAATGCGAAATATGATGCAGGATTTGGGGGTGGCTCGCCAATCAGAAGTGGACGAGCTGAGGGGTAGAATTGACCGTTTAGAGCGTCAATTACGCGATTTAGAAAATAAGCTTTGGCGTTAGAATGCCCTTTCTGATTTAAACTAAATGTGTCCTGTTGGTAATCTTTTTGCCAGGATACCTAAGTAAGGAGAACTGATTTTGAAACCAATTTTCCTCAGCGTGGCGTTCATGCTGGTGTGTGTTGTGCTTTTGGTTGTGGGGCAAGTAGGCAGTAAACAAAATACTGCCATTGCTGCCGAGTTAACCCAAACGCCGCCAGTATCCACAACTGTAACTGAAAACAATATCTTAATTGCGAGTAATACTATGTCTGATGCTAATGCCGTAACCACTCCTTCTGGATTAAAGTATGTGGAGTTAAAAGAGGGGACTGGGGCGACTCCTAAACCTGGACAAACGGTTGAAGTTCACTATGTCGGCACTCTAGAAAATGGTACTCAGTTTGATAGTTCACGCGATCGCGGCCAACCCTTTAGCTTTAAAATCGGTGCTGGACAGGTAATCAAAGGTTGGGATGAAGGACTTAGCACCATGAAAGTAGGTGGTCTTCGTAAGTTAATCATCCCATCTGAGTTAGGCTACGGCGCTCGTGGTGCTGGTGGCGTGATTCCACCCAATGCAACTCTAATTTTTGAAGTGGAATTGCTGGGAGTTAAATAGGAATTGGGGCATTGGGTATTGGTTTTTCCCAGTCCCAAGTCCCAAATTCAATAGCTAAATTTTTAAATTTTGAAACTTTGTAAACTGTGGATTAAACAAAAGTTTCGCAGTACCTGTAGGGCCGTTACGATGTTTAGCTATAATTACTTCTGCAATGCCGCGATCGGGAGTATCGGGAGAGTAGTACTCGTCGCGGTATAACATGATTACTAAATCCGCATCTTGTTCGATCGAACCGGATTCTCTCAAATCAGATAACATCGGACGCTTGTTAGTGCGTGCTTCTACCCCGCGACTCAACTGAGATAAAGCAATAACTGGTACAGATAATTCCCGTGCTAAACCTTTGAGTTGACGCGTAATTTTTGATAATTCTTGTACGCGATTATCACCTGCCCCTTCCATCAATTGCAGGTAATCTATTACAATTAATCCTAATTCAGTTCCTATTTCAGCTTGCAGTCTTCTTGACTGACTACGCATTTGTGTAACTGTAATATTTGGCGTGTCATCAATATAAATTGGCATCTCGGAAAGGATACCAATGGCACGGCTTAAAGGTTCCCACTGCGTTTGACTCAGGCGGCCAGTTCGCAAATAACTACTTTCAATTTGTGCTTCACTAGCTAATAAACGTTGCGTCAGTTGCTCTTTTGACATTTCCAAGCTAAAAAAAGCAACTGGTAATTTATAAGAAGCGGCGATATTATGAGCTAGATTCAGACAGAACGCGGTATTGTGAACACAGATATCATTGGCGACAAAATTGTGTGTTTCTGGGATTGTTAAGTCATAAACTTGTTTGCATCCCATCGATTCAATCGAAACTATTTCATCCCAATACACATCACTCGCTGCTAACTGTTGAAGTGGCGAATTTTCTAAAGTACTTGCTAATATCCAAAGCCTTTCTCGTGTTAAAGCACGTTTCCCAACATGGATATTTGAATATCCTTGAATTCCGGCACGTTGAGCTAAAAGAGTCCAAGGTTCATTACCTTTAGCTGTTGTTATCTGTTCCCAAATTTCTATTGGAATGAGGTCACGATTTGTTTGATATCTCTTTTTAGCTATTGCATCTGCGACCTTAGTTAATGCCTCTTCTTTGCCAAAAATACCAATTTCTGAGATAAAATTTTTGATACTCTCGGCATCAGTAATATCTAATTGCCAAGCTTGTCTGTGAGTGTCTTTATATTTCACAGAGCGTTTTTTCAGACTGGCAATAATTCCAAATCGCAATAACAAATGTTGTATTTGTCTAGCTAATTTTTCGCTGACAGTACAGTAGCCTAACTGCGATTGACCGCTTGTAAGTAATGCAGCCCATCCATCGGTTGCAAACAAACGATTGAGGAATAAGGAAAGTTGCGATCGCTCCAATTTAAAAATAGCTTGCGGAATGATTTTGGCATCAGCTTTTTTGCCCCATAGTCCTATGTTTTCCAACCATGTTGTTAAAGGATTCTTTTGCCCTTGAGACATAGCTGCATAGAGTATTGGGGTGCGTTCACTCCTAATTTCTATCCTAACTTTCAACTTGGGTGAAAAGCTGGTAACAGCGTATGTGAAATCATTTTGGATGCGAGAGTTAATATTAGTAAATTCTGGTGTTGAATCTGTTAAGCACCCATCACCTATGAAATATGCCAATAATTTAACTTCACACTCGCGGATAGTTTCTGTACCAAATACATTAAGTTTACGAGCTACAGCAATTTTATCCCCTACTCTTAATTCTGAAAGTTGTCGCCATCCATTGATGGTTAAATAAGGATGGGTGATAGTACTTTCAATATATCGTCCTAAACGAGTAGTAACACTAAAAACTGGTTTAATGCCGTCATTAACAAAGGCTGAAGCTTGAGTTAAATGAAACTTCCAATCATTTCCTAAAGTTATTAACTCAGCTTGCCGACGATGGTATATTTCTTTAATAGTTGAGATACTCCCGTCACTCAAAAGTATTTCCACATTTTCATGCAAACATTTCCCCATTGATGGTCTACCAGCGATAATAATCAAATCTGAACGCTGAAAGCCGCTAGTCATGGCATCTAAATCATAAAATCCGCAGGGAATTCCAGGTAAGGCAATACCTTGGTTTCTATCTTCAATATCCTGGAAATTATTAATTAGAGTATCAGAAATGTGAACTAAACCCGATTGGGGACGCTCTTGAGTAACACCGAAAACTTTCTGTTCTGCTTGATCTAAAACTTGTGGTAACTCGGTTTCTGTTTCGTAACCAAGATGTACAATTTCATTGCCAGCTTTAATTAACTGTCGCCGCAGGTATTTTTCCATCACTAACCCTGCTAAGGCGTCAATGTTCACGGCTGACACTGTACGGTCTACCAGAGTTGCTAATTTATTTCTACCACCAATGCGGGCTAGCATTTCATGGTCGGTCAGCCAACTTGTGACTGAGAGTAAATCTGTGGGTTTGCCTTGAGTGTGGAGCCTCACAGCCGCTTGATAAATATCTTTGTGAGCGCTAATGTAAAAAGCTTCGGGAAGGAGGCGATCGCTAACTCGACTAATCGCTTCTGGATCTAGCAAAATACCCCCCAAAATCGCTTCTTCCGCCTCAATATTTTGTGGTGGGAGGCGATCGCTACCATCGCCTTGAAAACTCAATTCTTCAGCCATAAACGATTTTAGTTTTGAGATTTTGCTAGAGACGCGATTAATCGCGTCTGTACAGGAGTTAGGAGTTAGGAGTTATTCACTTTTACTTCCCTTGCTCCCTCATCCTCATCCCCCACATCTTTGCGTCGCTTTGTCCCTCTCCTGAGTTAGCTAGCGACTACTTGAATATCAACTTGCGCCGCTACTTCCGAATGCAGCTTAATTTCGGCTTGATAAGTACCAAGGTGGTTAATATCGGGGATGGTAATTCCACGCCGATCGATTTCCTGACCGGTGGCTGCCTTAATTGCATCTACAACATCTTGGGTGGTGATAGTACCGAAAATTGCTTCGTTTTCACCAACTGGCTTGGCAATTGTCAAGCTGCCAACTTTTTCTAAAGATTCTTTTTGCTCAAGAGCTTGTTGTCTGAGTTCTAATTGCCGTTGACGCTCTTGTTCACGACGACGCTCTACTTGCTTGAGAATACCAGGGGTGGCATTGGTTGCCAATTTTTGGGGAATCAGATAGTTACGAGCGTAGCCAGGAGCTACTTCCACTAAGTCACCAGATTTTCCCAGCTTGCTGATATCCTGATTTAAAACTAACTGCACGCGTTTCGCCATCGTTTTTCGTTTTTCCTGTAAAATATGATTAATTTGGGTGGGTTTAAGCAGCATAGCTCACTAAAACAGTGCTTTTAGCAGTATTGAGCCAGTGCTGAGTAAATAGTCCTCAATAACGAGTGTTTTTTCAGAACTTAGAACTCCTGAAATGAGTATATTGTCTCAAGTAGCTTTGCCCATACCCTAAAGCTTACAGATCCTAGCGAAAGGAAGGGTGCGATCGCAACTATTAGCGCTAGAAAGTTGGATAAATGGGATGAGGGAGCAGAGGAGGCAGAGGAACAGAGGAGCGGGGGAGCAGGGGAGCAAAAGATTAAAAGTTAAATTCTTTACTTATCCCAATGCTCTTCAGGAGTGCTGAGTGCTAAGTGCTGAGTTGTGAATCTCACTGATTTACTCGGAACTCAGAACTCGGAACTCGGAACTGTTTTGCCCAATGCCTAATGCCTAAAAGTTATTTTTCATTTCCCGTATCCGCGCAAAGGTTTGCACTCCATCACTACCTTTAACGGTTGATTGTAATGATGGCTGATCCCAACGTAAAAAGGGATTTGTTCGCTTCTCCATTCCCAGCAGCGAGGGTATGGTAGCTTCTCCTCGACTACGGTAAGTTTTCACTTCATTGAAACGTCTTTGTAAGTCGGCATTGTCGCCATCCACAGTTAGGGCAAATTGCAGATTTCCTAAAGTGTATTCGTGGGCACACCAGATACGCGTATCATCTGGTAAAGAGCGCAGTTTGCTTAAAGAATCCACCATCTGGGTTGGTGTTCCTTCAAACAAGCGACCGCAACCGCCAGAAAATAAGGTATCGCCGCAAAATAAATCGCCTGTCTCACCAGATTTTTCGGGGGGAAAGTAGTAAGCAATGTGAGCGCGGGTATGTCCGGGAACAAAAATAACTTCAGCTATGCGATCTGCAAACTGGACGCGATCGCCTTGTTTCAAAAACACCTGCTGTCCCGGAATTCGCCCGCGATCTTCGACGCCACCGTAGACTGTTAGTTGCGGGAAGTGTTCTATTAATTGCTGATTTCCACCTATATGGTCATTGTGGTGGTGTGTGTTGAAAATTGCCACCAACTCAGCTTTTAACTGTGCAAGTTGCTTTAGTACTGGTTCAGCCTCTGCTGGATCGACAACAGCAGCAATTTGTTGCTGGCGATCCACCAGCAAAAATATGTAATTATCTGAGAGTGCCTCAAGCCTGATTACTTCCATTACTTAATATCTCCCTTTCCAGTAAATACTTTGGAATTTATCAGCAATCTTAAATATCTCAGTGAGAAAAGGTTGAGAAAGCCCATGAATACTATGATAGTATACAACCGTAATAATACTTAAAATACACTAAGTAACTATAAATTATAATCTGGGCATATCAGTAAAATTTCTCTGGGAGGAAGTGTAAAAGCTAAGTTAGATTTATTCTGTTATTTTTGCCCTAAATTTTCTGATTTACTCAAAAACCCAAAATTCAGTAATCAAAAAATTTTTATTTGTACATACTTACTAACTCTTAATACAGAACTTTATAGATTTACTTTGGGTTATTTATAAAAGATAGATGTTAATAACGAAAACATAGAATAATCAATCATGGTAAAAAAAGATGAGCTTTCCAATTTTTTCTTTGCAGGTTCATAGATGAAGCTAATCCATACAACTAGCTGGTATTTTCCAGATTCATCAGGTGGTGTTGAAGTATACTTAGATTCACTACTGCATGGCTTACAAGTACATGGACTAGAAAGTGTTGTTGCTGCTCCTCAACAAGGTAAAGAGGAAGATACTTACGAATACAATGGCATTTCAGTTTATCGTTATCCTGTTTTTCCTAACCCCAGTAAGATACAGGTACATAAACAGCTACCCCACGGAGGCTTTAAAACTTTTGCTAATTGGCTAGAAAACAATCGAGCCGATGTATACCATCAACATTCATGGCGATTTGACTGCGGTTTACATCATCTTGCTCTCGCCCGCCAGTTAGGGATGGCTACTGTTGTCACCGCCCACATGCCTGAGCCTATATGTCTGCGTGGTACAATGATGCGCTGGGGCAAAGAACCTTGCGATGGGCTGATTGATTCTGTTAATTGTAGTCAATGCTTGGAAGTACCAAAGCAAGTAGCACCTTGGATGCTCAAGGCTTTAAGCCGAGTCCCCTTGGATGTTGGGGTAGCAGCAGAAACAAAATTACTTACCTCTAAAAGTTTTAAGCTACGCCTACTTGGTAAAACTCTTGGCATTCCTACTCTAGTGTCTCAACATAGACGCAATTTGATGCAACTAGCAAAACTAGCCGATCGCATTGTTGTAACAAGTAATTGGCAATACAATGCTTTTGTTGCAAACAACGTTCCTCCCGAAAAACTTACTGTTTCTCGGCAAGGTGTTGCTAACACTTTCAAACGCGAAGTAACACCAAATAAACTACAAAACTCTACATTAAAAATCGGCTTTTTGGGTCGCTGGCAAGAAACTAAAGGGGTACAAGTTTTAGTAGAAGCGGTACATAGTCTACCGAATGATGTATCTGTAGAGTTAATTATTCATGCTACTCATCCGGGGAAATACGGTGCTGCCAATCGTGAAAAAGTTATGGCGATCGCGAGCAGCGATCGCCGAATTCGGATTGCTGAACCACTTTCACGCGAAGCAGTACCAGAGGCATTAGCAGGCTTCGATATCCTCGCAATACCGTCGCAGTGGTTAGAAACTGGGCCCATAGTTGCTTTAGAAGCACAAGCTATGGGTATTCCCGTACTCGGTTCAAATTTAGGAGGAATTGCTGAGTTAGTCCGTCACGGCATCGATGGTTGGTTAGTTCCAGCAAAAGATGTCCAAGCATGGGCTGAAGCGATCGCGACTTTAGCCAAAGACGCCGATTTACTAGCTAAATTACGTCAAGGTATGCAGCTAGTACGTACAATGGATACTGTTGCTTCAGAGATGCTGACAATTTACCATGAAATTTTAAAATTTTCTCAAAAAAACTTTGTATCTTGATGGACTGATACCTTATTTATATGAATAAACAAAATAAAAAATTAAAGGTTTCAATCCTCACGCCTAACTTTTCTAAAGGTGGAATTGACAGAGCATATTTGCTAAGTCAAATTTTTAAGAAATTAAATTATGAAGTAGAAGTATTAGGATTTTTATTTGGAAAAAATATTTATCCAGAGCCACCATCCGATCTAGCAATTTTCTGTCTACCAGGCTGCGATTATCCACAATTATTCGGTTCTGTCAGGCAAATTTTAAATAAGATAGATGGAGATATTATCTGCGCTGTTAAACCAAAACCCACAAGCTATGGAGTAGCTTTAATAAACAAAATCAGCAGCCATAGACCAGTGATTTTAGATATTGATGATTGGGAATTAAGTTGGTATGGTGGCGATGAGTGGCAGTATCGCCCTAATTTGAAACAGCTAGCTAGAGAACTTCTAAAAAAAGAAGGTGCTTTAAGGAATCCAGACCATCCACTTTACTTAAAGTGGATGGAGTCATTGACCAATCATGCTGACGCTATTACAGCAGATACTCAATTCTTGCTGAATCGTTTTGGTGGTATTTATATACCCAATGGCAAAGATACTTGCTTATTTGATCCCCAAAAGTACGATCCGCAAATCAGTCGCCAAAAATATGGTTTAGCTGAATACCGCGTTCTCATGTTCCCTGGTGCGCCTCGACCGCACAAGGGTCTAGAGGATGTTTTAATAGCACTTGATCAGTTACAAGAATCCGACTTTAGGCTAGTAATTGTTGGTGGTAATCCTTACGATAACTATGATGAACAGTTGATTGAGCGCTGGGGACAGTGGATTATTATGCTGCCTCAAACGTCAATAGAACAAATGCCAGAAGTAGTGGCTGCGGCCCATATTGTAGTAGTTCCTCAACGAGATACATCTGTAGCAAGGGCACAATTTCCGATTAAACTCATGGACGGTATGGCAATGGCAAAGCCAGTTGTAGCAACACGAGTAGGAGATATTCCCGAAATTTTAAATGAAGTTGGTTATTTAGTCGATCCAGCTTCTCCAGAACAAATTGCAGAACAAATTAAATTAATCTTTCAGGATTTAGAGGCAGCTAACGAAGTAGGTAAAAAAGCGAGAAATAGATGTTTAGAAAAATATAGTGTAGAGAAAATGGCATCTACTATGGAGTCGATAATTGCCAATTTATAACCAATAAATTAATTGTTCCAAAGTTGATATTCAGCAACTCAAAGCATTAGCTAAAGCATTAATTTATAAATTATGTTAATACTAAGTAAATCAAAATGATAAAAACCAATGTCTAAAGGTAAACTAATCCTAAGATTCGCCAAACCCTATCCAGGTTTAATTATCCTAACGATGCTGTTAGGATTTTCTGGTGCTTTATTTAATGGTGTCGGTGTGACTTTGATTGTGCCAGTAATTTTGAGAATTGTTGGACAACCTGTAGATTTAACTGGTTTTCCTCCGATTCTCAAAGCTGTGATGTTTCCATTTGATAATCTTCCCGAAAATTCTCGGAATTTGGGAATGGCTGGAACAATTATATTTATAATTTTATTAAAAAACTTATCTAGTTATTTTAGTATTTTAACATCGAGTGTTTTCACTCGGAGATTAAATGCGGATATTCGCGAAGCTAGCTTAGAGTTATTGCTAGATATTGATATAGACTATTATTCAAAAACGAAAGTAGGCGATATTATTAATCGCCTTGGTTCGGAAACTGCCCGCACTTCTAGTGCTATCGGGAGTATTATCAATTTAATTATTTTAATAATTACAATTTTAGTTTTCGTTTGTTTATTATTAGCAATTTCTTGGCAGCTAACAATCGCAGCAACAATTTTGTTGGGTTTTATAACATTAATAAATCAATACACAATTAGTAGAGCGAAACAATTTGGTCAACAACTATCAGAAATGTCTACGTCTTATTCAATCAGTGTTTTAGAAACATTGAATGGAATTCGTTTGGTAAAGTCAACTGCCAATGAAGACAGAGAATATCAAAAGATTACCAAATTAATCCGCGATCGCGAAAAAGCAGATTTTCAATCTCAGGTAAACTCCCAAGCGATCGGGCCGATAAGTGAGGTGATGGGAGTTATAGCCTTACTTATGATTGTTTTCTTGAGTAAAACTTTCTTTGCCAACCAGATTTCTTTCATTTCAACAGTACTACTGACATATTTATTAGTATTACTGCGACTCCTGCCTTTGGTTTCTCAGTTAAATAGTCTTCGTAGTAGCTTTGCCAATAGTGCTACTAGCGTAGAAATAGTAAGTGAGTTTTTAAGTCGCGATCGCAAGCCGTTTATGAAAAACGGTAATGTTATCTATACAGAATTAAAAAAAGGAATAAGTTTTAATTCACTTTCCTTTGCCTACCCTAGTCATGAAAAGTTAGTACTAAAAGATGTAAATTTATTTTTACCCCGTGCTACAACTCTCGCTTTGGTAGGTGGTTCTGGTGCAGGTAAGTCAACCTTGGCTGACCTCTTACCCAGATTTTACGATCCTATATCTGGCAGTATCTCTCTCGATGGCATAGACCTGCGTGATTTTGATATAAAATCTCTCAGATCAAACATGGGAATTGTTAGTCAAGATACATTTCTCTTTAATGACTCGGTGCGAAATAATATTGCTTATGGAAGACCTGAAGCTACAGAAGATGAAATTATCTCAGCAGCCAAACGAGCAAATGCTTATGAATTTATTGATAAATTACCTCAAGGATTAGACAGTCAAATTGGCGATCGCGGCGTCATGTTGTCTGGTGGACAAAGGCAAAGATTAGCGATCGCTCGCGCCCTGCTGCAAAATCCGGAAATTTTGATTTTAGATGAAGCCACCAGCGCTTTAGATACCGTTTCTGAACGCTTAGTACAAGCTGCACTCGACGACTTAAGTCGCGATCGCACAACCCTGGTAATTGCTCACCGCCTTTCCACAGTCCAAAAAGCCGATCAAATTGCCGTATTAGATCAAGGACAGGTGGTAGAAGTGGGAACCCATGAGACACTTTTACAAAAAGGGGGTTACTACTCACGCCTCTATTCAATGCAATTTGCCGATCAGACTGAAGTTTCAACCAAAACTAATCCCAGCTTTAACCGCATTTCTCACGAACTGCGTACAAGGCTTAACTCAATGATTGGTTTCCTCGGACTATTAGTTGACGATCTAGTAGACAATTCCCAAGAGCGCCAGGAATTAATTGACCAATCATACAACTCAGCCTTAAGAGTTCTCAACGCCATCGATCTCTTCAGCGATGTAGTGAACCTGAAAATTAACTGGCAGTTATCGTCAGATATAAACCAAAATCAAGATGAACATAACCAGTATCAAAACTTTAGTCATATTTCGGATGAGTTTCGCACGCGTCTCTACCCTCTCATTAGCTCTCTGCGCTTGCTAGCCGATAAATTAGAATCCGAACCCCAAAAACAAAATCTATTAATTGCAGAATCTTATCAATCTGCTATTTACCTATTAGATGTATTAAAACTTTTTGAAAACAAAGTTTAATTTTAGCTAATGTCAGGAACAAAATTACTTATACTAAAATATTGAAAAACCTATCATCCCCAAAAAAATGATAAACTCTTCAAAGAAAAATCAATATATTTTTTACACCGGAGAGCTATCATTAAAACCGGACACAGCACACGAAATTCATGATGTTCTTTGTGCCGACGCAGCAGCTAACTTAGGGTACTCCTCAGTTTTAATTTATCAAGATAAAAACAATTCTTCTGTTAATCTACTATCCCTAATTTATCCTTATAAACCTAAAAAACCCGGCAAACAATTTATAGAATTTTACGATGTTCAAGAAAAGCTCAAAGTTGCGGCATTGCCAATGCCTTGGCCTATCAATCGAGTAGGTGGTAAATTTACTAACTCTAGTACAGTAGTAACTAAATATTATTTACCAGTTCATATCCTACCTCATACTAAAGTTGTGCACACGCGAGATTGGAACTTTGTTAAAGCTGCGGTTAAAAATAAAGTCCCTACTATCTATGAACGTCACTACTTTCAAGACCGAAAATTTGAGCAAGAAATTATCCATAGTCCCTATTTTAAAATAGCCATAACTCAGTCAGAACCCATCCGGCAAAGCCTAATAGAAAATGGAATGCCACCGGAAAAAGTTGTTTGGCTACATAACGGATTCAATCAATCATTTTTAATCAGACAGCCCGAAGAAGCCGAAAGATGGCGGCAAGAATTGCTCATAAATGGACGGAAGCATTTAGCTGTCTATTCAGGCGCTTTGTATCCTTTCAAAGGAGTCAACCTCTTAATTGATTCTGCTAAAGAATTGCCAGAAATTCAGTTTGTAATCACAGGAGGAACAGAAGCACAAGTACAAGCATATCAACAAATAGCCAGAGATAAAAATGTCGAAAACGTTAAATTCTTAGGCTGGATACTTCCACGAGAACGATTAGTCAGCTTGTTTCAAGCAGCTGATATTTTAGTTCATCCTCACTGCGCTGGAAAATCAGCAGATTTCACGAATCCAGTTAAGTTTTTTCAGTACATGGCTGCTGGAACTCCTATCGTTGCAACAGACATTCCACCTTTAATGGAATTCAAAACATCACCTTTGATTGCCAGTTGGTGTACACCAGATAACCCGCAAAAACTTGCCCAATCCATTCAACATACTTTAGAAACCTATCCCAGAAAAATAGAGGGTTATGCAGCTAGTATAGATTTTGCCCAGCAATTTTCTTGGGAGAATAGAATTACTAAAATATTAAGCTACATAGAAGAAGATCGGCGTCCACCAATTTTAGATAACGATACAAAATTTAACTGAGAAATAACCGAATAAATACGATTTATGACTATTAAAACTGTTGGCATGATTAGCAGCTATTCAGGCCTTGCTAAAAATAAAGATTGGTTATGGCAACAAACTCCGCACTACTTTGGTGTTTGGAACAACATCCAAATGTTGAAAATGGCACAAAAGCCAGACTTTATGTTGCTATATCAATTTGATTTTCCCCAAGCACCGCCACAAAAATCTTGGTTAGATAGTTTTCGCAAACAGCAGCAAAAACCAGTAGTAAATGTTGAATCTCTACTGCGTGGTGTCAACAAAGAGCGGATTATTTATTTGCTCAGAGAACCGCCTTTAGATGAGGTTGTAAAAATAACTAATCATAATTATCAAGAAGCCCAAAAGTATTGCGGCTACGTTTCTGGCCCCGATGATTTTGCTCCCGTTCCTGACTATATGCCTGCGATTTGGTATCACTCAAATTCATTTCAAGATTTAAATGAAATGCCACCACCCCCAAAAGTTGCCCCATGTAGTTGGATTACTTCGGGAATTAGCCGCACAGCCAATCATCGCCAGCGTTTAGATTTTTTACAATCTTTGCAATCTAGTGGCATGAAATTTGATTTGTATGGGCGTAACTTACCAGAATGGGCGAACAGTTCCGGAGAACTAAGCAATAAATGGTATGGTATGGCACCATACTATTACAATTTGGCAATTGAAAACTATGCTGATAATAATTGGTATGTGAGTGAGAAACTTTGGGATAGTTTACTTGCTTGGTGTTTACCAATTTATTATGGTGGCCCGGCTGCTGATAAATTACTGCCACCGGGTAGTTTTTTGCGGTTGCCCAGTTTAGATGAAAAAGGCATTGCCTACATCCAAGAAGTGACAGCTACACCTGATGCTTGGTATGCTGCCAAAGATGCGATCGCAGAAGCACGTCAAATCATTTTACACAAATTAAACCTGCTTAACTGGTTATCAAACTTTGTTGAGAAACACTCATAAATTATGAATGGTATTTGTACCCTTGGCAATGATTATGTTTTCGATCAACTGGTGGCTTTGCTCAACAGTATTGATGTTATCTTAGGGCCAGAAACTCCTGTTTGTATCTATCCTTTCGACGATCGGACACAACGGATTGCTGACGAAATAGCTAAACGCCCTAATGTATTTCTTTACGATGACCAAGAATCAATCAACCGCTGGGATCAATTTATGCTCGCAGCAGCGCCAGAACGATTGAATCGGAGTAAATCCCGTCTTTATGGCGCTCACCGTCGTTTTTGCGCTTTTGATGGGCCATTCGAGAAGTTTATCTATTTAGATGCAGACACCTTGGTAATGAACTCACTAGCGACAGTGTTTGAAAAGCTAGAGAGTTATGATTTTGTAGTCTACGATTTCCAATTTACAGACGTTAGTAAAATATACAATGTTAATTCTCCCAAATTACTAAAAGTTTTTGAGCAAAAGCGCATTGATTCTGAAATATTTTGCTCAGGCTTTTATGGAGCCAAACAAGGACTATTTGCCTCTGAAAAAAGAGATTGGTTAATATCACATTTACAAAATGGGGAGTCAGAAATTTTGTATGGTGGTGCTGGCGAGCAACCATTAATCAACTACATGGTAATGAGGTCTAATCTTTCTATTTATAACTTTGCTCGCCAATTGCCAGATCATGAAAAAACAGGATGTTCTGCTAGCTCCAAACACTTCGAAGAACGAGAACATCTTCTTTACGATCGCGGTAATAGACTAACTTATCTCCATTACATTGGGATTCCTCCTAATATAAATCAAGCAGTCTGTGCAGGAGAAAATATTGACTTTCCCTATCGAGAGTTATTTCTCTATTATCGTTACTTACACGAACCAGAAAAGCGTCCAGTATTTAACAATCCTCCTAAAAATTATAATGACACTCCAGTACCAAATTTACTTACCAGAGCTTTGCAAAAACTTAAGTTAATTAAACAAGGATAATTTATGAGTAGTGGTATTTATATCGTTGCCAATGACCGCGTTATCGATAATGCTATTGCTCTGCTCAATAGCATTCGTTACTATGACCCAGAAGTTACCGTTTATCTCATACCTTTTAATGACAATTATCACAAGGTCGCAGAACAGCTTGCTAGCTTACACAACGTCCAAATTTTCCCAGATTTAGAACTTATTGATACCTTTACCAAACGCATCGGCGAAATTTTTGACCGAGATTTCCTTGCCTTACCCAACAAAATGCGTAAATTGGTGGCGTGGTTTGGGCCTTTAGATGAATTTATTTATATTGATACGGATATTGTCGTTTTTGAAAAAATTGCCGACAATTTGGACAAACTTTCAGAAGTCGATTTCTTCTGCTGTGATTATCATCATGCTAATGAAAAGCTGCGAAATATTTTTTCCCCATTGGTAAAAGAGCAGCAAATTTTTTCCGATGCCCAACTTCAAGATGTTTTCAACAGCGGTTTTTGGGCTTCCAGAAAAGGAATTATTACCGAACAACAAATGGATGAAGCTTTACGCGAGTGTGCAGCACATCGCGAATATTTTGATTTTTCTCAAGGAGTTACAGACCAACCAATTTTAAATTATCTTGTTCTCAAACTAATTTCTAAACGTGGAAATCTCGTTAAAATTCCTGGGGGAGGGCCTGGTAGTTGGGCCGGTTCGCGAAATTTCCAACAGCAAGATTACGCCCTGTATGACCGAGGACAACGACTGAAATATCTCCACTGGGCTGGTACGCGGATGAAAACTGGTAGTCCCTATTGGCAATTGTGGGAACACTATCGCTATCTCCATGAGGGTAAATTTGCCTTCATCCCCAAACTGACTCGCCGTTTATTTCCCTTTGTTTCTGCGCGTACTTAATATTAGGAGTATCCCAATGATTGATGGTATTTACACCTTAGCGAATGATGTTGTATATGACCAACTAGTTGCTTTGCTCAACAGCATCGAAGCTAATGCTGGTAGAGAAATTCCTGTTTGTGTAATTCCATATAATGACCAGCTAGAGAAAGTAAAGGCAGAAATTGCATCTAGAGATAATGTTACTTTATTTGAGAATTCTGATTCCATAGCCTACTGGGAGGACTTTGGCTCTCGTATTTGGAAAGCTCACCCAAGGGCGTTAAAGCTATGGCGAGAATATGGTTTGCCAGATAATTATCGCATAGAAAGGCATCGAAAACTCTGCTGTCTAGATGGGCCATTTGACAAGTTTATCTTCTTTGATGGAGATACCTTATTAATGAAATCACTCGATGATGTTTATCAAAAGTTGGATGAATATGATTGGATTACAAATGACTTTCAATATAGATCCGATTTGAATTATATTTTCAACTGGACAGAAGATAAGCTAGCAGAGATTTTTCCTATAGAAGATATTAGGAATCAAATTTTTTGTTCTGGTTGGTTTGCTTCTAAAAAGGGTGTTTTTAACGATGCTAATTTAGCAAATCTACTAGCAAACTTAGAAGCAGGTGAAGCTGATGCACTGGCATGGGCAGATTCCGATCAAACAGTTCTCAACTATTTAGTTTTACGTAGTGGAATTTCTTACTACAATTACGCTTATCACGGTAAAGCGACTGGTTGTCATTGGACTTCTAAATTTGATGTTGTAGATAATATTCTTTACGACCAAGGGCAAAAATTGACATACTTACACTATATGAGTGTATCTTCTTCAGCTTTTACGAGGCTTTGTGGGGGGGAAGATGTTGATATTGCTTACCGCGATGTTTTCTTATATTATCGCTATTTAAAGTCACCTGAAAAACGTCCTCAAAGCTTTAAGCGCCCCAGCAAGCTAACACTTCTGCAAAAATCCACTAGTAGCTTTATTCAGCAAAGAATAAACAATATTAAGCTGAAGTATCGCAACTTCAAGCATAGAATTGCTCAATAGACATTTAAGAGAGTTTCAGACTCTCTTGAATGTTAAAGTCTTAATTTCCAACTCTTTTTTAAGAAAAAGAATCTAAATCTAAAGATTGCATACCTTCGCGTTGTATAAAGGCCATCATACTTCCCAACTGCAACCAAACTAGCAAACAAGTAAATAGACTAATTGGTAGACCGACTTCTAAAGCCAAGGATGGGGGAAAGCCAAATATCTCTAAGCCTGAAGACATAAATAGACAAGTACCGCCTGTTATGCCGATAAATGGTACAAGTAATTGTTTTAATGAGGAACGTGGCTGAGTATTTTCTGCTCGTTCGCTTGGCCAGTTCTGCACAATTACTTTTAAAGTACCAGATAATGCCAAACCAGATGTTAATGCTATCAAAAAGCCAACAATTAAGAGAAAGTAAGGCGGTTGCTCAGGAAAATAATACATGAAAACTCCTAATTTATAAAGGTTTTTTACTTTTTATTTGTTGACTGGTTCTCAGCAAAAGACCCAAGTAATGTCGCTTTTGGCAGGATAGCGGCTGCTCCTTCTCTGGATAACTCTGTTAAAATCCCGATCGCTACATTTAATAAACGATCCGGTTTTAAGTCATCTTTAACCAAGTTCCACAGGCGTTGGATATCTTCAGTGTGCAAGCGGTCATCTTCAGTCAGAGCAAGCACCAACTGTCGCCTTAAAAACTTGCCTTCTTCCGATATTAAGTATTGGAACCCCATCTGCGCTGTGGGCAATACATCAAAGTTGTTATCGGTACGAGCGATCGCAATCAAATTCTCTAACCGCTGCCACTGAAATTTACCATCTTTGAACAACACATTCAATAATCGTCGCCGTAATTCTGGCGATTCTCCTGTCAGTAACCGCCGCGCTATATAGGGATAACCCACTTCAATAATTTTGAAATCGGGGTTAAGGCTAAGGGCAATACCTTCTTGGGTAACTAGAGAACGAATAATCAAAGCAAACTTTGCCGGAACTCGGAAAGGATACTCATACATCAGTTCCGAAAATTCATCGGTAACAGTTTTGAAGTTAAAATCTTTGACATTTTTGCCAATAGCGTTTCCTAGCACCGCTTCTAGTGCTGGCACTATCGGGCAAATATTCGTATCTGGAGTCAGAAACCCTAATTTTACAAAGTCTTCGGCTAAGTCGGTATAGTCTTTATTCACCAAATGCACTAGTGCATCGACCAGCGTTTCTTTGGTGCTTTCTTCCAACTGATCCATCATGCCGAAGTCAATATAAGCCATACGACCATCGGGTACAGCAAACAAATTGCCAGGATGAGGGTCAGCATGGAAGAAACCATATTCTAAAAGCTGTTGCAATCCTGATGTAACACCAATTTGGATGATTGCTTCTGGGTCTAAACCTGCTTCGCGGATGTGTTGAGTATCTGTTAGCTTGAAGCCGTTAATCCATTCCAGGGTTAAAACGTGGGTATTGGTATAACGCCAATAAATGCCTGGAACTTTTACTTGTGGGTCATTATGGAAGTTGCTAGCAAATTTCTCGGCGTTGCGGCCTTCATTAATATAGTCAATTTCTTCAAATAACTTCGTGCCAAACTCGTCCACAATTAGAGTTAGGTCGTGACCGAGATTTAAAGGCAGCCAAGGAGCTAGCCAACCTGCTGCCCAACGCATTAGATATAGGTCGCGTGTAATCACTGGGTGTAAGTTGGGGCGTTGCACCTTCACGGCGACTTCTTCGCCGCTAACCAGACGACCCCGGTATACTTGACCCAAGCTAGCAGCAGCAACTGGGTGAGGTGACAGTTCGCTAAAACTTTCGTGAATTGGACGGCCTAGTTCACTTTCGATAATCTGGTAAGCGATCGCATTATCGAAAGGTGGTAACTGGTCTTGTAACTTGATCAGTTCTTCTAAAAAATCTTTGCGTATCAGGTCAGGTCTGGTGGAGAGAGCTTGACCAACTTTAATAAAAGTCGGGCCGAGGCGGGTGAGCAGTTCTCGTAACTGGATAGCTCGTTTACCCTTGTTCTGCTCAACTTTGTCTTGCCACTCGTCCCACTTCAGACTGAGTATAAATCCTGCAAAGGAGGAGATAATTCTCAGCAGTCGCCCCCAGGCTATCCACGGACGATAACTATAGTAGCGAGCGATCGCATCTGGATTATAGAGTTTTAGTTGAGCAGGTTGATACTGACCCACGCCTTTTTTTGCCTCTTCAACTGAAAAATTTACAATTATTGTTTTTCTCCTGACTTACAAGTTAGTTGTAAGTTCAGGATAGCGGTAGTCTTCTGTCTAAAATAACTAGAACTCTACCCTTTGGGGTAGCGATCGAGGCGATTTTAGCATCTGTTACTGCCTAGATTTATTTATCTTTTTCTTAATTATACTTTATAAAACTACAACTATTTATCCAACTTTTAGATGATTTTATCTTTTCTTAACTTTAATTTATATAAATACAAATATAAATATCTACCTATATATGCAAATTGAAACTCAGTAACCGCTCATAACATAAAGATCCCCGACTCATAACATAAGTCGGGGATCTTGGTACTATGTTTATTTATCCCTGTGATTTTAAGTGGAAAATAAAATTACAGCATCAACTAAAACCTTGGTAATTGGTAATAGCTTTGCCACAATTACCAATTACCGATTTTTAATTATCATGTAATGCTATTTAGATTTGGCCTCCAAGTTTTCTAAACGGCTTCTCAATTCCTGATTTTGTTGTTTGAGTTGGTCGAAATCTTCACGCAGTTGACGCAGAGTTTTTTCTGAACCAATATTCTTTTGCACCTTAGAAATTTCTTCTTCAGCAGAGCGACGTACACGCCCATCAGCTGTTTGTTCAGCTAGCGATCGCAAAATCCCCACGGCTTTGGGTGTTTCCATTTGTCCTAATGCTGCTGCTACCGACACTTGCGTTAAAAAGAAGCTTTCTTTGGCTAGTTCTGTTAATTTTTCTAAAATCCGTTCCAAATTAACTGGACTTTGACCTACAGAAATCTTTCCTAAAGCGCGAATTGTGGCTAAACGTAGGGGTTGTGGCACACCGAGTTTGGTGTATTCTAGCAGCAGATTTAAAGCTGCTTCCGAGGTTTTGAATTCAGCTAAACCAGCGATCGCCCCACTTCGCACGACTTCATTCCAACCCGCCTTTTCTTCTAAAACGGATTTCAGCAGCTTTAAAACCTTGTCTTCCTTAGGTTTTTCTTCTAAGTTTGCCGATGCGATCGCCCCGATCACACGAGAAGCCGCTGCTTCCACGTAATAACTAGGATCGCCCTTTTGCACTAACCCTCTGATAACTTTATAGCTTTCAGCAGTTTTGATTTGAGTAAGTGCTTCCACTACAGCTCGTCGCACATAAGCATTTTTATCTTTTAACCCAGCAATTAAGCCATCAAAAGCTTGATCCAAATTGATTTGGGCTAGTTGTTTTGCCACTTCCACCCGCACACCCCACAATGGGTCATTTTTTAGCGATGCAGACAGTGCAATGATAGCTTCTAGCCCACCTTTTTTCGCCAAAGCTGCTGCTGCATAACTACGCGAAATCGGGTCTGGATCGAATTCTAACTGTGCTTTTAACTCCGCGATTGGATATTCTAAAGCTACTGTTTTTAGGTAATGATTTCCAACATCAAAGCTAATAAATTGGGGTTTATTTTCTAGGGGAAAGTAGAAGCTTTGTTCGCGTTCATTCACACGGACGGTGAAAGTTTTGAGTGCTGAGAATGAAGTGCTGAGTTTTCCGTTACTCCTGACTTCTCCTTGTTGGGTATAGCCAAAACCAATAGGTATTTTTAAATCAAACAAATCCTTACTGCCATTTTTACCTTCATCAGCTTGGGTTTGAGTGACTGTAATTTTTGCTAAATTAGCATCTCCATCCCAAGAGTAAGCTACTTTAAAATCGGGATGACCACCACGATAAACGTATTGGTCAAACAGGAACAAAAGATTACGTCCGGTTGCCTTTTCAATCGCCCTGAGTAAGTCTACTGTTTCTACGGTTTTGTGGGCATTATCTTGGACAAATGTTTGAATTGCCTGCCAAAACAACTCATCTCCCAATTGGGCCCGAATCATGTGATAGACACAAGATCCTTTTTCGTAGATGTGGCGATCGTAAAGTTCAATAGCTTCTCGGTAAACGTGCGTTACCATTGGACGGCGATAACGGCTGCTGTCTTCACTTAAGTAACGACGAGCTTCCAATAAACGATAGTAAGCTGCTTCTTCTAGACTATATTCTTGTTCTGTCCACATCACCTCAGAGTAAGAAGCCATCCCTTCTTTAATCCAAGCATGGGACCAATGCTTAATCACCACCAAATCACCAAACCACTGGTGCGCCAGTTCGTGAACGACTAAAGCTTCGGTGTTGCGATTATCTAAGGCGGCACGTTCATCCAGCAAACATCTATCTGTTAAGAGTGTTGTGGAGGTATTTTCCATGCCACCAAAAATGAAGTCATCGACGCAAACTTGGGCGTATTTCGGAAAAGGATATGGATAACCATACTTTTGGCTCAAAAATTCGATCATTCGCGGAGTTTTTTCCATGCTGCGTTTAGCATCTTCCTCCCGTCCCTTTTCCACATAGTAGGTGACAGGTTTACCCTTCCACTCATCTCGAATTTCAGCAAAATCGCCTACTGCTAAAGTCATCAAGTAGGTAGGATGAACTTGTTGCTGTAACCAATGATAGACTTTATAATCACCATCTTCTATGGTGTCAATTAATTCACCGTTGGAAATTGCCACGAGAGGGTTGGGAACGCGGACACGAATTTCCGAAGTAGACAGTTGTCCTGGATAGTCAAAGCAGGGGAACCAAAAGCGAGAGTCTTCGTCTTCACCTTGAGTCCAGACTTGAGTAGGCTTGTTTGGGTAGTGCTTATCTGGTTGAATAAAATAAATACCGCGTTGCGGTTTTGCCACTGAGTAAGCGATCGCAATCAGCAAGCGTTGACCAATCTGGGTTGCCTGAGAAAGTTGAATAGAAAGCTGTTCCCCGTCATAGTCAAAATTTTGTGGCACTTCGTCCACCTGCACAGACTCGATATTTAGGTTGACAGCATCCAAAGTCAAACGATCAATACCATTACGGATTGGCAAGAGGCGAATGCTACAACTGCCCTGATAGCTTTGCTTGGGTATATCCAAGCTGAGATCGAGAAAAATATGCTCTACCTGTCCGGGGCGATCGGGGTTGTAGTGTGGTCTTGCTCCCGGTAACTCAAAAGGTTTGTGTCCGTTATTATCTGTATCAAAATAAGACTGCGACATTGATGCTTACTGACCTTGTAATCCTGAAAAGTCTGGCTTGGTTGGATGTAGTTAAGTAAAATAGCGGTGTTTGATGTATTTCCCAAATCAACAGGGCATTATGGAGGTGAGAACTCCCCTTTGGGATTGGGAGATTGAAATTAATCTCACCCGAACTTCCGAAGATCGGCTACCGATCCTGAGATTTTTTCTATATCCCTGCCGCACTTACTTTTCCTGATGTTCTGCACTTTTTTGGCATTGAGTCAAGAGTCTCTTCTCCCTCTATAGATTCTCATTAAGTACAAATACTCCTAATTATTTTTATAACTTAGGATAGCTTGCTGCTAAACACGCTACTTTGTTTAAAATGAACAGCATATCATTTGCAAATTCGCTCCTCATCTGATTGAAGTATTTTTGAGAGTAATTTTAGACCGCTAATTTATAGGATTACTAATTTTATCAGTAAATACCAACTGGAGTTGAAACTAGATGTAGGATACCAGTTGCGTAAGAGTAAAATAATCGATTTTTGTCTCCGTAAAAACTCCCATACTGGCGAGTGCCTGTAAAAGTCGCTCAGAGAGTACGCTTGTAGATTGATTTTGCGTTTCCCAAATCTTCTTAACTTTTTGAACAAATCGGCAAGCGATCGCTAGCTTGTTTGCTGTATAGATGGACTGGGAGATCCAAGTACTATAGCAATCTGAAATCATTCCTAAAGAATCAGATTCCCAACTTCATAAGAGTTGTCGGGAATCTCAGCCTTGCAATTTTTACAAATCAGATAGGATTGCTATGTATTTAATTTGCAAAAACCCATTTGTAATGAAAAATCACTTTTAAGTTGGATGTTTACTGATTGAGACATGACATTTAACTGAGAATTTTTATGATTAATATCTGATTCATCATGGATGTCAAAAGCAACAATTTTCTGCAAGTGGGAGGTAGATGTGCAACTTCTCAATCAGCGTGCTGCTGAATCCTTTTGTCATGGGTTAGTCTAGCGATGGATTAGCGGAAATTATTATAAATCCGAAAACTCTACAGTGACACTTGTATAAATCTCGGTGACAATCTGAGCAAAAGAGGATAACAAAATGCCTGAAAGTAAATCAAAATTTCTCATTCCTGCTGTTGGTGCTGCCGTCGTTGTCGTAGGAAGTATAGCGGCTTATACGTACTTTAAAGGCTCACCAGGAGGTACATCAGACGCTCTAGGTAGCGCTAAAGTAGTACCTTCAACAGCACTGATGGCAACTTATATTACTACTGACTCTGAAGCCTGGGCAAAATTACAGCAGTTTGGCACTCCAGAAGCACAAAAGTTAGTGGCAAAAGGTCTGGAAGATTTCAATAAGCAAATTTTTAGTGACAGTAACGTTTCTTATGAAAAAGACATAAAGCCTTGGGCTGGTAGTGTGATGATTGCTGTATTGCCACCAAATCCTGTAAAATCGGCACAGTTAAAAGTGCCCTCTGGGACAACTAATGTACCAACAAATTTACAGCAGGAATCAAATATCTTGATAGTGGTGGGAATCAAGGACAAACTCAGTGCGTTAAATTTTGCAAACAAATTGAAGTCACAAAAAGGGGTGAAATTACAGGAATCTGACTATCAAGGTCAAAAAATTATCGAAACTACACAAAATGGCAAGCCGACGTATAGCGTTGTTTTAAATGATAGTCAGTTGGTATTAGCCCCCGAAAAGCAAGCTGTAGAAAAAGCAATTGACACGTTTAAGGGACAGTCTTCTTTTGCCAATAAAGAAGGTGCTAGCAGCATTCTTAAAGGAGTGGATCTTAAAAACAGCCTCGCCCAAATTTATGTACCAGACTATGCCGGAATGATACAGCAATTAACTGCTGGAAATCCCCAGGCAAAGCAATTACCCCCACAAACCCTGACGCAACTGAAGCAGATAAAATCTGTGGTAGCGGGTGTTGGTGTTGATGATGCGGGAGTACGGGTAAAAGCGATCGCTAATTTAGATCCGCAATTAAATAAATTTCAGTATCAATCAAGTCCTGGGAATATAGTCGGGCAATTTCCTGCTGATACCTTTGCTCTGATTAGCGGAAATGGCATCAGCCGTGGTTGGGAAGTGCTAGTAGAGCAGTCAAAAGATTATCCAGAAATGAAGCAAGCTCTGGAACAAGCACGAGGACAACTGAAATTCGCCAATATAGACCTAGATAAGGATATTTTTGGCTGGATGAATGGGGAATTTGCCTTTGGTGCAATTCCATCAAATCAAGGAGTATTAGCGAGTGTTGGTTTTGGAGGTGCTTTAGTATTTGATACTAGCGATCGCAAAACTGCCGAAGCCACCTTGACAAAATTGGATACCCTTGCCAAAGCCCAACAAATCAACGTCGCCAACAGAAATATCGGTGGTAAAAATGTAACTGAATGGCAAATACCCCGACAAGGAGCTTTATTAGCACATGGTTGGCTAGATCAAGATACTGTATTTGTAGCTCTTGGTGGCCCAATTGCTGAGGTTGTTAGCGATCGCAAAAATCCATCTCTCGACACTAGCGACGCCTTCAAAGCCGTGACTGGTTCTTTGCAAAAGCCCAATGGCGGCTATTTCTACCTAGATATGGATAAAACTAAAACTGTGCCCCTGATCAATAGTTTTGTATCATCTAACGCCGATACTATCACTATCCTAAATTCCATTCGTGGTCTTGGTTTTACTGCTATTAGCCCCGATAAATCCACTAGTGAATTAGAGGTATTGTTAGCTCTCAAGCCTACTGCAAAGTAGGGCATTAAAGTAGGGCATTGGGCATGGAGTATGGAGTATGGAGATTGAATATTTCTCCCTCACTTCCTCATCTCCCACCCTACGGGAAGTTAAAGCTACATCTTCCTCAGTCTTTTTCTTCTCTACGAGACGCTGCGCGTAGCTTGCTTCCCTGTAAGGGTACAATTAATTTTGAATTTTGAATTGATTTCTCCTTCATCTCCCTACTCACAAAACTTGATTATTCCGAGATTCCAAGTTTTGGTTCAGCCTATCTAAGGCGCCAGTCAATCTTTCTTGGGCTACAAGGTTAGGATCTGGCAAGGGTTCATCGGCTACTTCTTCTTGTCTCTTGAATTTTTGTAAGGCTCGAATTGCCACAAATAAAACTAAGGCAATGATTACAAAGTCAACTATTGCGCCAAGAAACTCACCAATCTTGATTCCTGGACTAATGGTGATTGTTCTCCAGTCTTTGCCACTAAAACTAACCAAGGGATTAATCAATGGCATGATCACATCTTCAACAAAGGAAGTGACAATCTTGCCAAAAGCACTACCAATGATCACAGCGATCGCCAAGTCAACTACATTGCCTTTAAGGGCAAATTCTTGAAAATCTTTTAAAAAGCCACTTGCTCTTCTTCTTGCTCTGGCCATATTTAACTCCAATAAGCGAACTTACTGTACTTTTCTTTATAAATTGCACTCAGTTTTTTGCCATTCTTGTTGAGACAAATGTTGCTAAGTATGAAAATTTTACCAGTCTTGAATAAAATTCTCTGATAAAAATAAAATGTAACCCAGCATCATTCAAATATTCTCAGAACTTTGCTGCTCTGCAAATGTCAACTTTCTATAATATTTGTTGCATGGGGCAAGCCAAAGGAGGCAGACTGCCGTTATACAATTCAATTCATTTCTAGACTGCTGTCTAGCAACTATGTCATAAGTAGAAAAGGCTGTTAAATGCAAACTAATTTATGACTGCTGCTGTAAACACTAATCCTGGTTTAGCTTCCCGCTTGGTAAATGGCATACTGGCAATTCAGCCTTTAGCTAATCTAGCCAAGCATCAAGCTAGACAAATGATGATTAAACGTGCCGAGAGAATTGGTGTGCCTTGGACACAAGAAGTTGAAACACTACAGGCGCATGATTGGAAGGCTGATTTAGCTCAAGTAGAAAATCCTCAGCTTTCATACCCAGAATACTATTTGCGGACATTCCATGCCTACGAAGGTGGAAACCTCAGTTGGAAAGCCGCTTGCGAGTTGGAAGTTGCTGCTCGTACTGTCCATGCTGGAATTTGGCAAGATGCTGGAGCAGAAGGAGATGCTAAACTGCGCCAAAGTTACCACGATATCCTCAAAGCGCAAATCCCCAATCAACCCCAAGACATCTTAGATTTGGCTTGTGGTGTGGGTTTGAGTACATTTACCATGCAAGAAATTTATCCTCATGCCAAAATTACAGGCTTAGACTTATCTCCCTACTTCTTAGCCGTTGCCAATTACCGCGCTGGGCAACGTCAAGCTAAAATTAACTGGCTTCATGCCCAAGCTGAATCTACTGGGCTACCTGATGCCTCGTTTGATTTAGTTTCCATTTTCCTGATGTGCCACGAATTACCCCAATCAGCAACCCGACAGATTTTAGCTGAAATGCGGCGCGTGTTGCGTCCGGGTGGCTACTTGGCAATTATGGATATGAATCCCAAATCTGAAGTTTACAAGAAAATGCCAGCCTACATTTTGACCTTGCTCAAAAGTACTGAACCTTATTTAGATGAATATTTTGCTTTAGACATTGAGCAGGCTATTGTTGAGGCGGGTTTCCAAGCTCCCACTATCACCAACAATACCCACCGTCACCGTACAGCGATCGCTCAGGTGAGTGGTTGATTTATCTCTACTGTTGTGGGCAGCAATACCACCCTTACTGCTGCTAGGCTACTACTACTGTCGGATACCATTTGCCCCACCTCTGTTAAAGTTACTGATGTTCTTTATCATTGGGGCAATATCTGGTTTTTTAGCCCTTAGACTCGAATGGGATTTTGAAAATTTAGCGAACTCTTTTGTAGGCTGGCATCAGATTAAGCGATCGCTTCTTGGTACAGCCTTGCGTCAGCTTGTGGAAATAGGCCCAATTGAAGAAGGCTGCAAGTTGGCTGCGGTTGTTATCCCAAGCTACTATCTGCAACGCAAGTATCGATTACTTCACTCTAGCGTTTTCCTCTTTGCGATCGCTGTTTCCCTTGGATTCACTGCCGAAGAGAACTGGATTTACTTTTTCCACGGTACAGCATCAGTTTTTGAACGTACTATCGGCACGCCAGTCCATGCTATGTTTTCTGCACCTTGGGGATATGCATTAGGAATCTATATTTCTTCTAAAAATCGCTTAAATCGAGACAAAAAATTTATTTTTAGGGCTTGGCTAAATTCTGTAATCTGTCATGCTCTAGTGAATGTCCTATCTAGTGCTTGGGGTTATTCATTACCCCTACGTTTCCTAAGTTACGGTTTATTTCCGTTTCTGTTGTGGATGTTTTGGCGGCTGGAACAATTACTGCGAAAAGTGCAAGGTAAACCTGTAATTACCCTGATTTCAGAACGTACAATCCAGCGCCGTTACTGGCAGAGGAGTTTAGTGTTGTTTGCCCTCGTGCTAGGTGGAAATGCTATTTTTGGGTTGTTTCTCTTAGTCAGGACTGTTAGTCCTTTGAGTCCGTCAAAGTTTTTTGACACTTATATTTTGTGGTTTATATTTAGTCGTTTTTTACTAAATCTCTTTTTTGGAGTTTTAGCGTGGGGCATTTATCGCTATTTGCGACATTCCGTCCGTCGTCGGTATTTTTAAAATATGATTTAGGAAAAGGCTAGGTGGTTTCTATGCAAACAACTCCAGTGCGTTGGACGACTGCTGATCTAGAGCTATTTGCTAGCGATCGCAGAAATCGCTATGAGATTATTGATGGAGAACTATTTGTGACTAAAGCGCCTAACTGGGATCATCAAACGAGTTGCGTCAATATTGCTACAGCTCTTAAGATTTGGTCAGATGAAACTGGTCTAGGTAAAGCTGCGATCGCACCTGGAATTATTTTCTCAGATTCGGACAATGTGATCCCTGATGTAGTGTGGGCAAGCCATGAACGCTTAAAAAATTTACTAGATGAAGCTGGACATCTCACAGGCGCACCGGAGTTAGTAGTAGAAGTTTTATCTCCCGGTGAAAAAAACGAGAAACGCGACAAAGAAACAAAGCTAAAGCTGTACTCAGTACAAGGAGTTCAAGAATATTGGATTTGCGATTCTGTACAAAAGAAAGTTGAGGTTTATCGACGCGAACAGGCTGCATTAAAGTTAGCAGCTACCTTATTCAATCAAGATGAACTGACAAGCCCTTTGTTACCTGGTTTTAATTGCTTAGTAAGTAAACTTTTTTAGCTGGGCATGGGCATGGGGATTATATACATTCCCTATGTCCTATGCCTAATTTCCAATTAGCTAAACTTGTGCTAGTACTGGTTGATTCACGGATGCGCTGACTGAATCCGATTCAGACTCCGTGCAGTAGATTTCACAGGAGTTATTCGGACTTTCAATCAATTTTACTTTGTAAAGTTTAGCTCCCAATTCCTGAATGGGCGATCGCAGTAAGTTACTAATGTAAAGTGCGATATTTTCAGCAGTGGGTACAACTTCGGCAAAATAGGGAATATCTTTGTTTAAAAATGTGTGATCGAATGGCTCTACCACATAATCTTCTACCACTTGATTCAGGGCACCTAAATCAATAATCATGCCAGTACGTGGGTCAATTGCCCCTTTGACAGTGACTTCTAGATGGTAATTATGTCCGTGACCGTTAGGACGAGCGCACTTACCATAAATCTCAGTGTTTTCTTCGTTACTAAGGTTAGGATGAGCTAGCCGATGGGCGGCGCTAAAGTGAGTACTGATGGTGAGGTAGGCTTCCATTGCGTTTCCCATATAATCTGCCCAAAGTTCAGGATGTTCAAATAACTGCACACGGACTAGAGGCAAATGAGGTGCTAGCCGTTGCCAGATAATCCGTGCAATATTCTCAGTGGTAGGCAGAGTTTGTTGAAATTCTGCCCACACATCATTGAGATAAGAGAAGTCCAATTGACTGGTAACTTCCCGTTTAATTACGTGTTTCACATCAGACAAGTTCAGCACCATGCCATATTCATCCAATTCCCCGGCTAGGGAGATAAATAAGACATAGTTATGCCCGTGTCCCGGAAATCTAGTACCAGCACCAAATTTCTCAATATTCTCGGCTTCACTCAGTTCTGGCAACCAATAACGATGACTTGCTGAAAACTGGGCGCGGCGATTAACAATGCATTGCATGAGTACACTATTAGCAGAATTTAAAATTTCTTAATCTTTTTCTGCTTCCAGCATAAACTAATTCCTAAGTTATGTGTCATTAGTCATTAATCATTTGTCCTTTAACATCCAGTGATATTGACCCATGCCTAATGCCCAATGCCCGAACCAATGACTATGTAACAGACGCTTGTGCTTCACAGTGCAATCTCGTAGCTATGCGGAATAGTTCATGACCTGTGTGTAAATAACGCTCATCGTAGTTTAAAGGAAAGTAACCTAATTCATCGAGTCCATCTCCTACTTGATCGAGGCTGTAATAAAGGTGAGCGGCTGTTCTTGCGAGACTAGGGGGATTTGGCAGGGAGCGAAAAGTAGTTTGTGCCTGCTTGAGGTCATCTCGACAGGTTTTTAAGTATTCCTGAAATTCATCTAACAACTCATCATCAAAGGGATCGGCAGCTAATTGCTCCATTTGTTCTTCTAAAGAATAAAGAATCGTACAAAGCAAGCGATTGACTGGTTGGTAAACTTGGCGCAGCCATTCTTCAACTTGCTCGTCAACATCACGTCCGGTTTTTCGTGTGGTCTGGTAATGCTGTTGGGCTGATGCTGTACGCTGTTGGCGATCGCTATTTAATTTTTGGGAGTCATCTTGCAGTTCTTGGTCATAATTGCGGCGATTTTGGTTGTCGCCTAAGACTTCATAAGCTGCATTGATGCGGATAATTTGCTCGCGATCGGCTGTTTCCTGATTACTGTCAGGATGAAACAACTTAACCAAGCGGCGATAAGCTTGCTTAATCTCCGCTTGGCTTGCGCTTGGACTAACTTTGAGAGTTTCGTAATGGTTAGAAACGTGCTTAGAATTGACCATTAATTCAATGTATTGTTAACTGACGCTAGCGGCCAATCTTGCCTCTAGGTCTTGGAACAACGGTGTACTCAAATACCTCTCACCAAAACTGGGCTGAATCATCACAATTAAACGTCCCTTATTTTCTTGACGTTGGGCGACGCGAATTGCTGCACATAAAGCTGCTCCACTGGAAATGCCAGATAGTAGCCCTTCTTCTTTTGCCAAACGCCGACTATAAGCGATCGCTTCTTCATCGGTGACGGTAATCACTTCATCAATCAATTTTATCTTTAATACTTGGGGAATAAACCCAGCACCAATTCCCTGGATTTTGTGGGGCCCTGGTCGTCCCCCAGATAAAACTGGGCTATTGGCTGGTTCAACTGCGATCGCCTTGGAATTAGGCTTGCGTTCTTTAATCACTTCTGCTACACCAGTGATCGTACCACCTGTACCCACTCCTGCCACAATTATATCGACTTGTCCATCGGTATCTTCCCAGATTTCTTCTGCCGTAGTTTCCCGATGCACTTTTGCATTAGCTGGATTGCGGAACTGCTGCAACATATAGGTATTTGGTGTAGTATTAACTATTTGCTGCGCTCGTTGAATTGCCCCACTCATACCTTCCATTCCTGGTGTTAGTTCCAGTTCTGCCCCGTATGCTCGCAACATTGCCCGACGCTCTCCACTCATCGTCTCTGGCATTGTCAAAATTAATCGATAACCCTTTGCTGCTGCTGCCATTGCTAGGGCAATACCGGTATTTCCAGAAGTGGGTTCTACCAATACTGTCTTCCCAGGAGTAATTAGCCCTTCCTCCTCTGCGGCGTTAATCATACTTACCCCAATCCGATCTTTAACTGATGCCGATGGGTTCATACTTTCCAGTTTCACCACAATTTCTGCAACACATCCTTCTGTTTGAGGAATCCGGTTTAACTGCACTAGAGGGGTACGACCAACTAGTTCTGTAATGTTACGAGCTATTCGCATAAATTAGTCCTTAATTATTAATTATTTGTTATTGGTCATTAGTTATCAAAAAATGACAAATGACTCTTGACTAAATGTAGTACATGACATCTAATTGCCGCCGCGAATCTCTTTTTTCGCAAAGATCCTGGAGCGTATATTTTTGTAAGACTGAATTTGCCGCGCGACTTGCTTCTTGCCAAATTTCTTCTATAACTGAACTGTCTATGCTTTTGGAATTAACGTTTTCTTCACCAGCTCGCGCCTCTAAGCCTTCTAAACATTCCAAAATCTCAAAAAGGATGATTTTTCGGGGTTCTCGCGTTAATAGATAGCCACCTTTTGATCCACGCTGACTTTTAACTATACCGCCACGCCTCAAGGTTGCTAGTAGCTGTTCCAGATAGCGATCGGGTATGTTTTGTTGTGCTGCAATTTGTCGAATTTGCAGCGGTTCGCCGCTTTCGTAATGAGCGGCCATCTCTAATAAGGCGAGAATTGCGTATTCCGATTTACAGGATAGTTCCACAAGCAGCAATAAGTTAGGGGTAGAAATTAGGAGTTAGGAGTCATTAATCTAGAATTCAAAATCTCAAATTGGTAGAGTTAAGATACTACGCGATATGTAGCTTTATACCACCAACTTCTACTAAAAAAGCTCGCTCAGAGAAAGCTGTTCGCGGCGTAAGTCACTTGTAGAGTGGGCATTACTCTAGTCTATTCATATCAAACCCGCCATAACTCCTAACTTTTCTATTATACTCCGGTTAACTACTGGGGTTTATCCATTATTACCGAAAACAAAAACCCCACCTCATGGCGGGGAGAAATAGAGTTCAAAATTGTCAGTAGATAATCAACACTCTAGAAGGTGAAAGTAGTTCTGAGCGTACCGATAATAGCATCATCGTTATCGCTGTTTTGACCAGGAGAGGTCAACCAGATTACACCAGGGGTTACAGAGATATTATCCGACACACGATACTTGTAGAAACCTTCAACATGATAGGGTATATCATTGTTGCCCCCAAAACCTGGGCGGTTAAAGGAATAGGGTTCTGCACCAGCAAAAATCCCTAAAACGTTACCTTTTTTACCGAAATCAGGTAAGGCTACCCCTAAACCATAGCTCCAAGCTTGATAATCATCATCTGCACCTACACCTGTGACGTCATGGTAAGAGACGAATCCACTAATGGACAGTTTGTCGCTAGGTCTAAAGGCAGCCGACACACCGTAGGAGTTGCTGCTAGCTGGGGTTGCTACACCTCCTGCAAGACCTGCTGCATTACCTAAAAAGTTAGCTTGTCCAGTACCTACATCAAAACCTCCAGTATTTCCGTCTGTACCAGAGTCGAATAAAGCACCACTTGCGCTATATCCGTGGACGTAGGTAGCAGCTAAAGCTATGCGATCGCCAACACTAAAGTTCAACTGTCCGAGAGCTGCATAGTCGCCGTTGGTCAGACCTGAACTAAGAGTAGGATCGTTAGCTTGTGATGCTAAGTAACCCGCAGTGATTGAGCTATTTCCTAAAATACCTTGACCTTTACCAAGGGGTACATTGAGCGCTATACCAGCACCACCACCAATCCGATAAATGGGACTTTCAGTAGCAAAGGTAGATAAAGCGCCGTTACCGCCGTCAGTGTTGTCAAAAAAGTAAGGGTTATTGACAGCAGTATAATGGCTGTGTCGTCCACCACTAGCTGCGAGATAAACTTGGGCTGGACCTATAGGAGCTTCATAGGTCAAACGGTCTATCCTGACAGAATTGTTACCAGTGCTACTAACTTCAAAGGTTTGTGTACCTTCAGCAGTATTGATAGCACCACCAGCGTTATCAAATTGTGTAAAGGCTGTTGCATTACCAGCTGCGAGACGGGTATGTAAAACGTCTCTACCAGTGAAGCTGGTTTGCAAGTCCAAACGTACCCGATCTTGGAAGACAGTATTATTGTTGTCACCAGTGGTACCTCCAAACACATCAGTAACTGCAAAAATTGCTTCACCGACTAGTTTTGTGGTGGTGGAGAACTGATTCGCTTCCAATTCAGCAGTCCGCGCTTCTAAGGAATCTACGCGACCGCGTAGGGTTGCCAATTCTGCGGAAAATTCTTCTTGCAACCGTTGTAAGGTGGCTAAATCTTGTTTTGTTACCAAGTCAGCTGTTGCAGTGGCGATCAACTCGTTAACCCGATCCAAACAGGCATTCAAACCAGCGGCAAATTCATAACGGGTCAAAGCACGATTACCACGATAAGTGGCATTCGGATAACCTGCAATACAACCATAACGCTCAACCAAGGACTGCAATGCTTGGAATGCCCAGTCGGTAGGTTGTACATCGGAAAATTGGGAAACCGATGTTACTTGAGACTGAGAATTACCTTGGTTGCCTTCGTTGCTGTAGCGATTAACTTGATCTATGGTTGTCTGAGCCAATATTTCTGGCTGTTGGGCAACTTCGCTTACACCTAGTTGTTTAGCTGCTGATACTTGTGTGGTTGGGTTTGGGGCCGCCATTGCTGTTGCCGAAACTAACAATGTTGCTCCCAAAACTGCTGGGCTAACCACTAAGCATTTCCACAATAGATTAGACATCTTAACTTTACTCCTCACACCTTGTTTAGATAATTGGTTTCGTTGCACCTAATTCTCAAAAATGCGACATCTCATTGAAACCTGTGAATGAGATATAGTTGCCACTACTACAATTCTAGTTTTTGCAAAGCTAATAAACGATTAATTTTGGGTTAAAAACTTATGTGATTAACTTATGCAAAAACATATCTTTATATCATAACATTATAAAACATCTGATCTAGATGGCAAGATTGGAGCGATCGCCTTAATAACTGTCACACATACTTATCCAAATATCTAAGCAGGGAGTAGAGTTTAGGTCATTCGCTCTCTACGCAGGCTAAGTTGCTGAAAGCTTTAGACACTTAGCAGTTTGCCATCAAAAATCACTTCTAACACTTACTCATAGTATAAATCTCCTACCACTTAGAACGCACTGGCTCGGCTATACAAACTTTATATGCCAGTGACTTGCTGTTGTCTGTTGCAAGATGTTAGAAGAAATCACTTAATTGATCTGGGAAATCACCCGTGCTACATCAAAGTCTGGCTGCGTCAATCCGCCTGCATCATGTGTTGTAAGTGTAATCTTCACTTTATTATAGGAAATCTCTATATCTGGATGATGTCCGGCTGACTCAGCCGGCTCAACCAGTTTATTGACAAACTCAATAGCTTCAATAAAATTTTTAAATGTACGGGTAATGTGCAACTTGGAATCTTTAACAGTCCAATCTGACAAAACCTTTGCCTGTTCTTGAATTTCCGCTTCGGTGAGTAGTTGTGCCATATTAAGAAATTCCTACTTATATAGTTACAACATTTTGCATCTGACAAAGGCAAACACCTTTTATTCTCCACACGGAAAATATGGAAGGATAAATTAAGCCACAATAATGTGTATGTCTAGGTTTAAATCAGACTTGGCAGATAGACACTATTTCGAACATTTGGTCATACTCCAAGGTTTAATACAAGATATTTATTCTTTTTAAGAAAACTTAATTAGGTTGCTTTTATCCACGGCAGCGATCACTATCTATCTTTTAAAAGTAACCATTGATAAAACAAAAATTACCTATAAAAAACTATCCGCCCTGATTTAGATCGGATGATCTAAGTCAGAGCGGTCTAGCGGGTCTTCAGGTTGCAACCAGACTGCCGGAAGGAACTCCGAGCTTGCCTAGCTAGTTGAGCTAACTTAGTATCTCAAAGATAACTAAGGCTAACTTTTAGAGAACAGCCCCGGCACACAGCCGGCTAACTGCAACCTGATGACCCATGCATTTACTACTTTCTATCATGGGCATCACCTCCTTATTGCCTAAGCGGTCTTAGTTTTAAAAGGGCAGAGTATTTACTCTGGGTTTATAACCTTCATCTAACATAACACATAAATTTAGAGATATTAACCAATATATAAAAAATCTCCCACCTTTTTGATGGGAGATTACTGGAGAATAGTGAAAATTGACGCTTTATTGGCTGATTACAAGGAGATTATTTTATCTGGGTGTGTCAATTTTCGCCAACCACAACCCTAATTCAAGTCATGGTCAAATTTGAATTCTTAGAGAGCATTACCGCGAGGTAGAACTTCTTCAGGGAATACAAATTGTTCGTGGGGTTGATCTTGAGGAGCCATCCAAGCGCGGA